>NZ_JBVHLU010000034.1:0-101148 GCF_055558835.1 Embleya sp. NPDC025285 | reverse complement strand
CGTGCGCACCCCCTCCCCCCGAGGCGAAGGGCCCCCCCCCGCACACCCCCCCCCCCCCCCCCCCCCCCCCCCCCCGATGCCGAGGGGAACCACACGATGAGCATCCTGGCCGCGCTCGCCGCCGAGGTCACGCCGCTGCGGCTGCCGCTGGGCGCGGACGCGGTGGACGCGGTCGTCGGGCACCTCGACAGCGTGCGGTCCGAGATCGACACGTGGGAGAAGGTCGCACGCGCCACCACGTTCGCCTCCTGAGCCGGGTCCTGAGCCGGACCCCGAGCCGGGACCGCCGGGCCGATCCGGGTTGCCGACCCGGGCCGACCCGAGCCGACCCGGGCCGGTCGGGAGGCCCACGGGTCGCGGGCGGGCTCCTGGCGGTCGATACGGTGAGGATCCGGGTCGTACGTCCCGGTCCCGGACCAGGAGGCAGCATGCAAACGCGCGTGGTCGACAACCCGGCGCAGTCCCGCTTCGAGATCCATGCGGGCGGCGAGCCCGCCGAGCTCGCCGGGTTCGCCGAGTACTTCCTCGGCGACGATCTGATCGCGTTCATCCACACCGAGGTCGATCCGCGCTTCGCGGAGCGCGGTTTGGGCGACGTGCTGGTCCGGTCCGCGCTGGACGTCGCCCGCGAGCGCAAGGTCGGCGTGGTGCCCAACTGCGCCTATCTGCGGGCCTGGATGATCGAGCACCCGGAGTACCTCGACCTGGTTCCCGAGTGGCATCGGCCCACGCTGGGCCTGTGACCCGGCCGGGGGTGTCGGGGTCGGGGCCGTCCTGGCAATCTTGGCGTGTGAACGCCGCGGTTCGATCCGGGCCGTCGCCCGACGTCGGGAGGGGTCGATGACGAAATCCTTGCGGGACGAGATCGGACCGGAGCGGTTCGACGAGTTGATCGCCGAAGGGGTCCGGAAGGCGGTCGCGGAGTTGCACGCGGCGGGGCTGCCCGCGGTCGGCGGCGAGAACGGGCGCGTGTACAAGGTGTACGCGGACGGTACCAAGGTGTACGTCGACGAGGAGGAAGAGGGCGCGCGCGAATACCGGATATTCGCCGACGGAACCAAGGTGTACGTCGACGAAGCTCCGGCGTGATCCGCAGCACGTGCGGCGGGCGGCACGCGGTTCGGGCGGGTGGTGCCGGGGCGATCCGGGCGATGTGTCGGCCGGATACGGTGGGGTGCGCGGGCACGGTCGGCGGTGGGATCGACGTGCGTACGTGTGGACAGGAATGCCCGGGCCGCAAGTCCCGATCGTGACCCAGGAGGCAGCAGCATGGAAACGCGTGTGACGGACAACCCGGCGCAGTCCCGCTACGAGATATTCGTCGGTGTCGAGGCCGCCCCCGGAGCGTCCGTGGCTCCGCCGCTGCGGGCCACCGAACTCGCGGGCTTCGCGGACTACTTCGTCAGCGGCGACGAGGTCGCCTTCACGCACACCGAGATCGACCCGCGGTTCGGCGGCCGGGGTCTGGGCGGTCGGCTCGCGCGCGCGGCACTGGACGCGGTCCGGGAGCGGGGTCTCGCGGTGCTGCCCTACTGCTCGTTCATCCGGGACTGGATCGCCAAGCACCCGGAGTACGTCGACCTGGTCCCGGAGGACCGCCGCGACGCGTTCGGCCTGTGATCCCGCCGGCGTCGGCTCACGACTCGACGGCCATCCGGATGCCCAGCGCGACCATGACCCCGCCGGATGTCTGTTCCAACCTGCGCCGGACCTTGGCACGGCTCAGCACGGTGCGCATCCGGCCGACGAACCAGACGTACAGGCCGTAGTAGCCGATCTCGTACACCGCCCAGATCGCGGCCAGCGCCACCATCGTGGGCAACTGCGGCGCGCCGTGCGGGACGAACTGGGGGAGGAAGGACATCGCGAAGACGGCGGCCTTGGGGTTGGCCAGGTTCAGGGTCAGCGCGGCACGGTAGGCGCGTCGGCCGCTGCCCGGCTCGCGCTCGGCGCCCGCCTCGGCCCCCGCCCGGGCACCGGCGTCGGTCGAGCCGGCCGCGGTGAATCCGGTCAGGCCGTCCCGGCGGGCCGCGCGGATGGCCTGGACGCCGAAGCCCACCAGGACGACGGCGCCGACGATGCGCATGATGTCGTAGGCGAGTTGGGAGGCGGCCAGCAGACCGGTCAACCCGAAGGCCGCGGCGAGGCCCCAGACGAAGACCCCGGTCTCGTTGCCGAGCACCGCCAGGAAACCGGCCCTACGGCTCTGCAACGAATGTCGGATGATCAGCACCGAACTCGGCCCGGGACTTGCCGCGATGAGGGTGCAGGCGCCGAGGAACGCCAGAAGAGTGTGCGTCATGCCCGCATCCTGGCCCTCCACCAGTCCTCGATGCCATCGAATTCGGGCGGACGGCCCGGTCCGGCGCCCGCCACCGGCCGCCGAACCGGCACTACCGTGCGGTGACCGGCTCGACCTGCTCGGCCGGCTCGACCGGCAGCCAACCACGCGGGTCGGCCACGACCTGCTCGCCGGAGGCGAGTTCCTTCACCCGATGCGTTTCGCCGCGGTCCGCGCCCGCGCCCGCGTTCGCCTCGGCCCAGGGGAACCACACGTATGCGATGCCCTTGCGCAGCGCGTACCGCAGTTGCTTCTGCAGCTTGTCCGGCTGGTGGTAGACCTCGGTGCGGATTCCGCGAGCGCGCAGCGTCGCGGCGGTCCGCACCGACAGCGCGAACGACTCGGCGTCGAGCACCGCGACCAGCACCTGGGTGGGGCACTTCGGTCCGATCGGCAGCCGGCCCTCGGCGACCAGCTTGGCGAAGATCCGGGTGAGGCCGATGGAGATGCCCACGCCGGGCAGGGCGCGCCGGATGAACGACCCGGCGAGGTTGTCGTAGCGGCCACCCGAGCAGATGCTGCCGTAATCCGGGAATTCGACGAACTTGGCCTCGTACACCGTGCCCGTGTAGTAGTCGAGGCCGCGTGCGATGGACAGGTCAGCGACGACCGAGCCGGGCGACAGGTCGGCCAACGCGTCCAGTACGAAAGCCAGTTCCGTGAGCCCTTCGTCGAGCAACGAGTGTTCGACGCCCAGCGCGCGGACCTCGGTCACCACCGACGCGTCGGTGCCGCGAATCCCGGCCAACTTCAGGCAGTTCGCCACCTGGACGGCGTCCAGGCCGAGTTCGCCGGCGAGCAGGTCGCCGACCCGGCCGAGGCCCACCTTGTCCAGCCGGTCGACGATGCGGATCGCGGCCACCGGGTCCGCAATCCCGAGCCCGGCGTAGAAGCCCTCGAGGATCTTGCGGTTGTTGAGGTGGATCGTGAACGGGCCGATCCGCAACGCGGTGAGGATTTCGTGTGCGATGCGCGGCATTTCGGCATCGAAGTACAGCGGAACCCGGTCGACGTTGATCACGTCGATATCGCATTGCACGAATTCCCGGTATCGGCCGGCCTGCGGGCGCTCGCCGCGCCAGACGCGCTGGATCTGATAGCGCTTGAACGGGAAGACCAGGTCGTTGAAATTCTGCGCGGTATAACGCGCGAACGGCACGGTGAGGTCGAAGTGCAGGCCGAGACGGGCATCGCTGTCGTCGCCCGGGTCCGCTTGGAGTCGGTGCAGCGTGTACACCTCCTGCGAGGTCTCACCCTTCTTGAGCAGGACGTCGAGCGCCTCCACGGCGGGCGTCTCGACGGAGGTGAAACCGTACGACTCGAACGTGTGCCGAATGTGGTCGAGCCACCGCGTCTCGACCAGACGGACCTCCGGAAGCCATTCCGGAAAGCCGCTCAGCGGAGTCGGACGCAGTGGCGGGTCAGCGCGCACGATGGACACCATTTCCGGTCGGGGGCGCGAATCCGGGGTTCGGATCCGAGGTCGGGATCCGGCCTCGAATCCGGGCTCCGGATTCCGATTCGAGATTCCGATTCGAGATTCGGGTTCGAGATTCGGGTTCGGTAACCCTCACAGGACCGACCGGGGTTGGGCAAGGCAATTCATGGGCCGCGACCGTCGGTCGACGGGGGTCAGGAGGAGGTGGTGGTTGGCTGGGGAAGGCCTTCGCGTACCACGTCGAGGTATTCGGCGATCGCGTCCCGGTTGCGGATGAGGCAGTTGACGCGTTCGGTCATGCGATCGCGTTCGTGCTCCAGGGTGGCGATCATCTCCGGTGTCGCGTCCGGGAAATGGATGATGCGAGGCTTGTCGAGGCAGGGCAGGATCTGTTTGATGATCCGGGTCGGCAGACCGGCGTCGAGCAGGCCCCTGATCTGCAGCACCCGGTCGACGAAGAACTCGTCGTAGTCCCGATAGCCGTTGGGCGAGCGGTTCGCGACGATCAGGCCCTGCTCCTCGTAGTAGCGCAGTAGTCGGCGGGGGGTGCCGGTGCGCTCGGACAACTCTCCGATACGCATGTGATCCACCTCACGTCTCGTCGCTTGACCTTCACATCAATGTGAGGGTTCGAGCATACGCGGCATGACAAGTCAAAGTACGGCACCAGGCCCCTCCCACACGGAAACCGACGACCGCAAGTTGCCGATGGCGGCGCTGTTGGCACTGGCCACGGCGGTCTTCGTGACCAGCCTGACCGAGACCCTGCCGGCGGGCGTCCTGCCCGCGATGAGTTCCGACCTGGGGGTCGGCGAGTCCGCGATGGGACAGTCGGTGACGATCTACGCGGTCGGCACCGCGCTTACCGCGATCCCGCTCTCCAGGGCGACCGCCGGGTGGCGCCGCAAGCGGTTGCTGCTCGCCGCGATGGCCGGCTTCGCGGCGGCCAACACGGTCACCGCCGTCTCCGGCAACTACCCGCTGACCATGGTGGCCCGCTTTGTCGCCGGCGTGGCGGCGGGCGTGGCCTGGGCGTTGCTGGCCGGGTACGCCCGCCGGATGGCACCCGCGCATCTTCAGGGCAAGGCGATCGCGATCGTAATGGCGGGTATTCCGATCGCGCTGTCGCTGGGGGTGCCGGCGGGGACGTTCCTCGGCGACGAGTTCGGCTGGCGGGTCACCTTCTCGTTGATGACCGTGCTCGCCCTGATCCTGATCGGCTGGATCGTCGCGACCGTCCCCGAACACCCCGGACAACGACCGGAGGAACGAACGCCCCTGCTGCGCACACTGGCCATCCCCGGCGTGGCCCCGGTCCTGTTCGTCACCCTGGTCTTCGTCCTGGCGCACACCATCCTCTACACCTACATTGCCTCCTACCTGGACCGGCTCGACATGGGCGGCTCCACCGACGTGGTGCTGCTCGCCTTCGGCGGCGCGTCGCTGGTGAGCATCTGGCTGGTGGGCGTGTTGATCCACCAACGACTGCGGGCGCTCACCATCGCGGCCACGTTGTCGTTCGGCGCGGCGGCGGCCGTGCTGGCGGTGTTCTCGGACAGTCATGTCCTGGTCTACGGCGCGGTCGTGCTGTGGGGGCTCGGCTGGGGCGGCGTGCCCACTCTCCTACAGACCGCCGTCGGCGACGCGGGCGGCGCCGACGCGGACGCCGCGCAGGCGATGCTGGTCACGCTGTGGAACGCGGCGATGGCCGGTGGCGGCGTGGCCGGAGCGATCCTGCTGGACCTGGTCGGCACCGGCTCCTTCCCCTGGAGCGTGCTGGTCCTGCTGGTACCCGTACTCGTGGTGGTCCTCACCGCCCGCTCGCACGGGTTCCCGGCCCGGCGCCCGAGCGCGGCTTCCTGACCACCCGAGGCGAGACGCGGCGACGCGGGGCGACGCGGGCCCCGGGGCGATGCGGGGGGGGCGCCCGGTGGCGACTCGAGGCGTGGTAGGGCGAGGTGGTGGGCGAGGTGGATCGGTGGCGCGGCGCGATTGCCGGCGATGCGGCCGGCCGCGGTCCGTCTAGGGTTCCGTCATGAGCACGCACGCATACCTTTCCGAACTGTTCTCGCTGGAGGGTCGGGTCGCCGTGGTGACCGGTGGGAGTTCCGGCATCGGCCGAGCGATCACCCGGGCGCTGGCGCGGGCCGGGGCGAGCGTGGTGATCATTGCCCGACGCGAGGTGGAACTCGCGGCCACCGTCGACGAGTTGACCGCCCTGGGTGGCAAGGCGGCCTGGGTGAGCGCCGATCTGGGCAGCAGGGACGCCGTGCGCACGGCGGCCGACACGGCGGCCGAGGTGTACGGCGAGCCCGACATCCTGGTCAACTCCGCCGGGATCAACCTGCGTCCGCCGATGAACGAACTCGGCGACGACGTGTGGGCCGCCACGATGGCGGTGAACCTGGAGGCGCCCTACCTGCTGGGGCAGCGGTTCGGGCCCGGCATGGCCGAGCGCGGCTACGGGCGCATCATTCACGTCTCCTCGCAGCAGGCGCATCGCGCGTTCGTCCAGAGCGGCGCCTACGGCGTATCCAAGGGCGGCCTGGAGTCGCTGGCCCGATCCCAGGCGGAGGCCTGGTCGCAGTACGGGGTCACCAGCAACACGCTCGTGCCCGGGTTCGTGATGACCCCGCTCAACGCGAGGCTGGCCTCCGACCCGGAGAAGTCGGCCGCGCTGGCCGCGCGCACGATGGTCGGACGCAATGGCCTGGCCGAGGACTTCGAGGCTGCGGCGCTGTTCCTGGCGAGCCCGGGATCGGGCTACGTGACCGGCCAGTCGATCTTCGTGGACGGTGGGCTCTCGGTCCACTGACACGCGGAGTAGCCGGGCCGGCCGGTGCACCGCCGGCCCGGCTACGACGACCGGGCGCCTCCCCGACACCCCGACACCCCGGAAATGGTGTGGACGACCGGTCGGTTGTCGCCGATGATCCCGGGATGACAGATCCTCTCGATACCTCCGCCGCGCGCCCGTCGTCCGCCCCCTCGGAGCGGCAGGTTCGCTGGGTCTACCTGCTCGGTCGACCCCTCGGCGCGCTGGTGGCAGGCGACCTGGCCGAGGCCCGCCGGCAAACCGGCCTGGACCTCCCCGAGTTCTTCGTGTCCGACCGGGCGCGCGGCCTCTGGCGTCGCCGCTTCGACCAGGTGACGGCCGAACCCGAGAGCGCTCCGTGGCTCGCCCGGGCCGCGGTGTCCGAACCGGACGGCGCGGTGGTCGGCTATGCCGGTTTCCACGGGCCACCGGACGAGTCGGGCATGGTGGAGATCGGCTACACCGTGGTGCCCGAGGCGCGCCGCCGAGGATATGCCCGCGCGATGCTCGCGTCGCTGCTGGAGCGCGCGGCGCACGAACCCGACGTGTCCACCGTCCGGGTCACCATCTCACCGGACAACGCCGCGTCGCTCGCGACCATCCAGGGCTTCGGATTCGTCGAGACGGGCGAACAGATGGACGAGGAGGACGGCCTGGAGATCATCTTCGAGGTACCGGCCGACCACATCCTGGGATCCTGACCGCCGTGGGGCCGTGACGGCTGCGAGGCCGCGACCTTCCGTCAGTTCGGCCGGGGCCCGGATCGGTCGGTTGAGATGAGGGCGCGATGGAGGCGCTCGATGCCCTCGACCAGTCGCTCGGGGCCCTCGGCGCAGGCGTAGCCGACCCGCAGGTGTGGCGCGGGCGGCTCGGCGGTGAAGTACGCGTGCCCGGGGGCCACCGCGACACCGGCTCGCAGCGCGGCCGAGGTGAGCTCCCGTACGTCCCGGCCGTCTGGCAGCCGCAGCCAGAAGTGGTGGCCGCCGTACGGCAGTCGCTCCGGCAGCAACTCGGGCGACAGCCGGGCCGGCGCGCCGGCCACCACCTGCCGCCGATCGCCCAGCGCGGCGCGGCGCCCAGCGTGCGCAGGTGGCGCGGCCAGGCGTGCGCTTCCCGGCGACCGTGGGGCGCTGGACGGATTCGGCCCGTGGACGGTCACCGGTCTGCGCGGTCTGCTCGCGGCCGGGTTCGCCGGGGCCGCCCTGCTGGTCGTGCGGGCACCGCTGCCCACTCGGGTGGACCGGTTCGCCCTCGCCGTGGTCGCGGTCGGGTGCGTGCTCGGCTTCCCGCTGCCCACCACGCCCGCGTCGCAGACCTCGTCGACGGCGCACTCGGCGGCGTGATCGGCCTGCTGCCGCTTGCCACCACGGTCTGCTCGGTGCTGCGCACCGGCGAGCGGTCGAGCCGGACGTTCTGGGCGGCGGCGGTCGCGGGCGCGGTCGTGGTGTTCGCGTTCGCCGTGCGGCAGAGCAGCGGCGGCATCGGGCTCGCGGATGTGTACCTGTTCGGCGCGCTGGTGTTGTGTGCGGCCGGCTACGCGGAAGGCGGCCGACTGGCCCGGCACATGCCCGGGATGGCAGGTGATCGCGTGGGGCGTGGCGGCGGCGCCGGTCACCGCGCTGATCTCGGTGTCGGGGTTGGCCATCGAGCCGGTACACCTCGATACCCGCGGGGTGAGCGGGCTGCTGTATCTCGCGGCGGTATCGCAGTTCCTCGGCTTCGTCGTGTGGTGCCGGGGCATGGCGGCGATCGGCGTGCCGGCCGCGAGTCGGCTGCAACTCGCCCAGCTGTTGCCGACGTTGGGCTGGGCGGTGCTGATCCCGGGCGAATCGTTGACGCCCGCGATGCCGATGGCCGCGCTCGGCGTGCTCGCCTGCATCCTGCTGACCCAGCGGACCAGGACCGCGCGCCCTTGACCCATCGCGGCCCGAACGCGAGCCGGTTCCGGGCGGGTTCGGCGGAACCGGTCGGGGCGACGGTGCGTCACATCCGCGTTGCGCCGTTCGGCGCGCGGGTGTGAGGGGCGACGTGAGGTGGGGCGCGTGTTCGGAGCGGAAGCAGGACGGGGCGGCGGGCCCGCGTCGGTAGCCTCGGCTCTTGCGGGGGTGTTGCTGGTGGCCGGGTGCGGTGCCGGCGATGGTGGCGGCGAACCGCGTGTGATGAGCGACCCCGCGTCCCTGCTGTACGCGCCCGCCGCACCGGGCGCCCAGGAGGCGGGCGCCCGGGCCAGGACGGCCCAGGCGGCGCATCGATGGATCCGGGAGCGGCGGATGGACGCACCGCGCCCCTTCACGGTGACCGGCGGCTACCGGGACCAGGTCGGGGACCGGGAACCGGACCGGGGTGGCCTCGAGCCATCCCCGGTCGGCGGATGCATCGCCGTGGCACCGGAGTTGCTCCCCGCCCGGTCCCGCGACGCGGAAATCCGCTGGGCGGACGGGACGGTCGTGCACCGCACGTTGCTGCCGCCGGAACGGGCGTACGGGGAAAGGAGCATGCCGGGCCGACGCGACGGCGGGTGCGACCGCGGGAGCACGGCGGTGCCGACCGTGACCTCGGTCACGGCGGTGACGCTGGAGGTGGACACCACGTGGGGTCGGGCGACCGTGCCCGGATGGGAACTGGCCTTCGCGGATACGACGGTTCGCGCCGTGCGGATCGCGGTGGCGACGGATCCGTCGCCGCGCCGGGCCGGGGTCTCGGGTCCGGCGCCCGACCTGGTCACCGTCTCGGCCGACGGGCGCGAACTGACCCTGCGGTTCGCCGGCGCGCCCGACGTGCCGGGCCGGTGCGGCGCGGACTACCGGGTGGAGAGCACCCAACGTCCCGACGTGGTCGCGGTGGAGGTCGTCGCACGGGCGCGAGCGGCCACGCCCGGTGCGAAGGACGCGGCCTGCCCCCTGAACGAGGTTGCCCGCACGGTGACGACGACCCTGGCCGCGCCACTCGGCGACCGCCCGGTGATCGACACCACGGCGACGGCGATCCGACGCTGAACGGCTCGAATCCGGCCACGCGCGAGCCGGCCCGAAGCTCGGCGCACCGAAAGCCTCCGAGGCACGGCTTCCTCAGGCGGCAGTCCCCGTGCCGAGGCCCCGTCCGGCGCCGCCCCCCGGCGCCCTGATCTCCCCGCACGAGGGCTTCCGTGCCCGGAGCCCTCGTGCGGGGGCTGACACCGACGCTTTGCCGGCGGCTCGCGGGGCCGCTCGGCCCGGTCCGCCCCGGCTTCCCGGTCCCTCGGGCGACCCAGCCCCGGGGATGCCGGTTGGTACCCGGTCGCAGGGGTGTCGCGCGATCCTCTCGGCCGGGTCAGGCCACCGGGCGGATGCGGTCGACGCCGGCTCGGCGCAGTGCCGTCGCCAGGTTGTTCCGGGCCTCGGTCTGGGCCGCGATGCGGGCGTCCAGTACGGCCAGTCGGTCCAGCGCGATCCGCACGGCGGCGGCGGACGGCGGGCGGGCGACGACGTCCAGGCAGGGCAGGAAGGCGCGTACGTCGTCCAGGGTGAGACCGACGCCGAGCAGGTCACGGATCGAGCGGACCCGGGCCACGTCGCGCTCGTCGTAGACCCGATAGCCGTTCGCCGACCGGGCCGACTCGATCAGCCCCGCCTGCTCGTAGTGGCGCAACGCACGCGGCGTCGCGCCGGTCGCCTTCGCCAGTTCACCGATCCGCATCCGGACACCTCCGCTGCAACCACACCTATCACGAGCGCGCGCCGCGCATCCCACCCGGCACGGTGCGGGGAGTGAGCGCCCACCCGCCGCCCCCGCCTCGAACCGCCGCCGACTAGGAGATCACCGCACCCCCGTCGACGGGCAGGATCACGCCCGTGACGAAGGACGCGCCCGGTGCGGTCAGAGCCGTGACGGCCCAGGCGACCTCCTCGGGGTCGCCGATCCGGCCCAGCGGGGTGTGGGCGAGTTGCCAGGCGCGGATCGCGGCGCGTCGTTCGGGGCTCCAGCCCTGGTGGTCGGCGATCGGCGTGGTGATCGCGCCGGGTGCGACCGCGACGACCCGCACGCCGCGCGGAGCCAGCTCGACCGCCCAACTGCGGGTGAGCAGTTCGAGGGCGGACTTGCTCGCCGCGTACAACGAATTCCCCGGCCACGCGCGCTGCCCGACCGAGGTGGTGATGTTGACGATCATCCCGCCGGAGCTCTCCAGCACCGGCAGTGCGGCCTGGGTCAGCAGCACCGGCGCGACCAGATTGGTGGCGAGCAGCGGGTCGATCATCTCGCGCGTGTACGTGCCCAGATTGCCGGTGCCCACGATGCCCGCGTTGTTGACGAGCACATCGAGCCGCCCGTGGGTCTCGGCGACGGTACGCACGATCCGCTCCGGCTCGCCCTCGGCGGTGATGTCGGCGGCCAGCGGCGTGATGCGCTCGTACCCGTCCGCGGTCTCGCCGAGCGGCTCGGCCCGGCGCCCCACCGCGATCACCCAGGCGCCCTCGGCGGCGAAGGCTCGTGCGGTGGCCCGTCCGATCCCGGTGCCGGCACCGGTGACCAGGACGACGCGGGCGGGGCGGGAGTCGTTGTCGTTCGAGTTCATGCCGTGATGCTCCAACCCTGCCGCCAACGACAGGGTCAAGCAGCCGAGCCCGGGCCACGCCGTTCGGTCTCGCGACCAGCGCGAACCGCCGCGATCACCGCGGACGCCGCGACCGGACTCGACCTCGAGGTCGGCTCCTCGGTGACGGCACTGCTCGAGTCGACCGAGGTCTCGCCCGCCACCGTCCGACCCACGGCAGGACGCCCGCCGCCGGTGCACGGCGGCGGTACCGTTGCCGAAGTCGGCGGTGCCGACCGCGAGCTCGAAGCGCGCTCCCCCGTCGCCGATTTCCCCGGTGCGTCCCGCCCACGACGTTGCCTTGCGGCCGGGGGATCCGGGCCTGTGCGGCGTCCGGCGCCCTGCCGGAGAGCCCGCGGATGTTCCTCGACCACAACGGCTCCCGGACCCGCACCGCACGTGACCCGCACGTACACATCGACACCGTGCATCACCGCGCCGTGCACAACCGCGCCGTGCACAACCGCGTCGCCCGGGCAGAGCGCCCGGCCGACCGCGACCTCACCCGCCTCGACCTGCGTGCGGCGCTGCCGTTCCTGCGTTGCCGCCGCGCGCGGCGGGCGCGGGTGGTCGGGGCCGGAGGCATCGAACGTGGGTGCGGGTGGGGACGTAGGCTTGCGGATCGGTTCGATGGCTGATTCATCCGTAGGCGGAGGCTGTACATGTCCCAACCCGCTCCACGTTCGCGGACCCGGCCCCGGGTCGCGGTCTTCGGTGCCGGCAGTGTCGGCTGCCAGCTCGGTGGTCGGCTCGCCGCGTTCGCCGATGTCACGCTGATCGGCCGGCCGTCCGTGCTGGACGCGCTGGCGGACGGGTTGACCGTGACCGGCGCGGGCCGCCCGCCGACCGTGGTCGCGCCGGAGCTGTTGACCCTGGCCGAGTCGCCGGACGCGGTGGCAGGCACCGACTTCGTACTGGTCACCGTCAAGTCGGCGGCGACCGAAGAGGCCGGGCGGGCCCTGGCCGGGCGGCTCGATCCGGCCGCGATCGTGGTCAGCCTGCAGAACGGCGTCCGCAATCCGGCCGTACTGCGGGCCGCGTTGCCCGGGCACACGGTGTTGGCCGGCATGGTCCCGTACAACGTGCTGCGCACCGAGCCCGCCGTCTTCCATCAGGGCACGTCAGGCGCGTTGATGATCGACGCGAACCCCCGGGTGATCCCGCTCGTGGACGTGTTGGTCGAGGCCGGCATCCCGGTGCAGGTGCGCGAGGACATGCCCGAGGTGCAACACGCGAAGCTGCTGATGAACCTGAACAACGCGGTCAACGCGCTGTCCGGACTGCCGCTGCGCGATCAACTCGGTCAACGCGACTACCGCACCTGCCTGGCGCTGTGCCAGGGCGAGGCGCTGGCGGCGTTCCGGGCGGAGGGCATCCGGCCGGCCAAGCTCGGGCCCGCGTCCGCCGCGCGCAATCGGCAACTGCTCGCGCTGCCCGATCCGCTGTTCCGCCGGCTGGCGGGTTCGACGCTGCGCATCGACGCGAAGGCCCGGTCGTCGATGTGGGAGGACCTGCAGCGGGGCCGGCGGACCGAGGTCGACAGTGTGCAGGGCGAGATATTGGCGATCGCCGAACGCAACGGGCTGACCGCGCCCGCCAACGCGCGCATGATCGAACTGATCCGCGAGGCGGAGGCCGCGCCGGCGGGGCAGGCCCGACAGTGGAGCGGTCCGGACCTGCTGGCCGAACTCACCACGGCGGTCGCCGCCGGCTGACCCGGGTGTCCGCGCCCGTGGGGGTCGGCGGTGTCACCACGTGCGGGCCGCCCGGACCAGATGTTCGTGGACCATGGTCAGGTGCGGGTGGTCCGCGGTGCCCGCGCGGCGGACCAGAAAGCCGGTGTTGATGGGTGGGTCGTCGGGCGTGAGCAGCGGGACCAGCGCGCCGGAGGCGAGTTCCGCCGCGCACAGGTAGCGGGGGAGTACGGTCAGGCCCGCGCCGGCGACCACCGCGGTCAGCACGCCGCGCAGGTCCGGGACCGTGATGGCGGCTCGTTCGGTGAGCCGGGTGCCGAACACGTGACGCCAGTAGCGGCGGGCGATCGGCAGGTCCTCGGCGTAGCTGATCACCGGTACGCCGCGCAGCGCGACCGGGCCCTCGGCGGCGACTCGATCCGGCCCGATCCGCTCGGCCCAGGTCGGCGCCGCGACCAACACGAACTCCTCGTCCATCAGCGGTACGGCCGCCAGCGTGCGTCCGCGCGGCCGGATCGTGGCCAGGACCAGGTCGTGTCGACCGGCGCGGAGTCCGTCGAGCAGGTCGTCGGTCATTCCGGTGGTGATCCGCAACAACACGCCGCGCTCGATCAGCGGCGCGAGCGCGGGCAACGCGCGCACACACAGGATCTCGGCGGGACCGGCCAGGTGCACCGGCTCCGCGGGAGTGTCCGCGCCGAACCGGTCCCGCTCGGCGACCTCGGCCAGCGCGTCCAGCGGGTCCGCGACCCGGATCGCCAGGTCGTCCGCGATCGGTGTGGCGGCCACGCCCCTGGGCAACCGCTCGAAGAGCGCCCGGCCCAGTCGGCGCTCGAGCGCGCGGATCTGGGTGGTGACCGTGGGCTGGGACAGGCCGAGGACGCGTGCGGCGCCGGTGAACGAGCCGGCGCGGTGCACCGCCAGGAAGGTGCGCAGCAGGGTCAGATCCAGCGGGCCGCGCGCGACCGGGTCCGGTATCGACGCCGACCCGGTGTCCGAAGGCAACCCATCGGAATCTTCATGGCTCATGGTGGAGAGCCTATTTGAATCCCGATGGGTCGGCGATCTAGGTTCGAGTCCGACGGCGCGACGCCACCGACGGCGGGTCGCACCGAGGGCGCCGCACCGACGCGACGCACCGGGGTCGCCGCACCGGCCGCGACGACCGACCGGGTGGATTCGACGGCGAACATCCGACGATCCGAACGCCGCGACGATCCGACGCCGCGACGCACCCACACACCGACGAAGCGATCACATGATGGCTCCCGAGCGGACCCGCTCGGCGGCGCCGAATGGAGAGAGACTCATGGCGAAGATCCTGTTCGTGCTCACCGGTTCCGACCACTGGACGCTCGCCGACGGCACGCGGCACCCGACCGGCTTCTGGGCCGAGGAGGCAGCCGCCCCGTTCGAGGCGTTCACTGCGGCCGGCCACGAGGTCGTGGTCGCCACCCCGGGTGGCGTGGAACCCACCGTCGACCGGGCGAGCCTGGCGCCCGAGGTGAACGGCGGCCCCGACGGGGTGGCCGCGGTGACCTCCGCGCTGGAGCGGTTCACCGCGCTGCGCACGCCGATCGACCTGGCCGACGTCGACCTCGCCGACTACGCCGCCGTCTTCTACCCCGGCGGCCACGGGCCGATGGAGGATCTCGCGGTGGACGCGACCTCCGGTGCGCTGCTCACCGCGGCTCTCGACTCGGGCAAGCCGCTGGGGGTGGTCTGCCATGGGCCGGCCGCGCTGCTCGCCGCGAAGCGCGCCGACGGCACCTCGCCGTTCGCCGGCTACCGGCTGACCGCGTTCACCAACGCCGAGGAGACCCAGGCCGACTTCGCGGACCGGGCCGAGTGGCTGCTCCAGGACCGCCTGACCGAACTGGGAGTCGATTTCCGCGAGGGCACTCCCTGGGCGCCCTACGTGGTCGTCGACCGCAACCTGTACACCGGCCAGAACCCCTCCTCCTCCGCCCCGTTGGCCGCCGAACTGGTCAAGGCCCTGGGCTGACCCGAGCGCCGACCGGCGCCGCCCACGTGCGGCGGCGCCGGTCGGTTCCGTGCTCGGGTGTCACCGGCCGTCCGTCGGAAGGGGTGACACCGAGGTCACCGCGCCCGACGTGGACGTGCCGACCAGGGCGGGCGGCGCCAGGTTGCCCGGAGCGGAGGGTGCGTCGCCCGGGCCGGCCGGCCCGGTGTCCGTGCCGCGCGGGGCGGCCGTGGGACCGAGCATGCGGGCGGCCGGGATCAGGATCGCGGTGAGCACGGCGACCACCGCGAACGAGGCGCTCAGCGACGCGCGGTCGGCGATGCCGCCGACGAGGGCGGGGGCGATCAGGCCGGACGTGTAGGTGACCGTGGCCACGCCCGCGATGGACTGACTCGGGTCGTCACCGATCCGCCCGGCCGCCGCGAAGGTCAGCGGGAGGACGGCGGACACGCCGACGCCGAGCAGCGCGAAGCCGAGCGCGGCGGGCAGGGGGGAGTGCGCGGTCGCCACCAGGATCGCGCCGATCGTGGCCAGCACCGCGCCGGCCCGGACCGTACGGGTCACCCCGAACCGGTCCACGACCGTGCCGGAGGCCAGCCGGGCGATGGCCATCGTGCAGGCGAAGCCGGTGTAGGCGAGGGCCGCGACACCGGGGGAGGCGTCCGCGACCTCCCTGAGGTGTACCGCGCTCCAGTTCATCCCGGCGCCCTCGGCGAAGATCGCGCAGAAGCCGACCGCGCCGATCACGAGCACCGGGCGGGACGGCAGCGCGAAGCGTGGCGGGGCCTTCGCGCCGGCGGTGGGACGCGCGTCGAGCAGGTTGCGGCCGGCGAACCAACCCGCCGACGCGAGCAGCAGGGCCAGGATGGCGAGGTGTACGCGGGCGTCGAGCCCGGCGAACGCGGCGGCCGCGCCCAGGCCGGCGCCGATCAGCGCGCCCGCGCTCCACATTCCGTGCAGCAGCGGGAGCGTCGAGCGACCGAGCCGCCGTTCGACCACGAGTCCTTGCGTGTTCATCGCCACGTCGGACATGCCCGCGCCCACGCCGAACACCAGCAACGCCGCGCACAGCCACGGCAGACCCGGCGCGGAAGCGGGCAGCAGCGGCACCGCGCACCACAGCGCGATCAGGCAGCGCAGCGCGGTCCGGCCGCCGTGTCGGTGCACCAGCGACGCGGCCAACGGCATCGCCAGCGAGGCACCGACGGCGGGCGCGGCCAGCGCGAGTCCCAATTGGCCCGGGCTCAGATCGAGGTGGTCCTGAAGCCAGGGCAGGCGGGACGCGAAGCCGCCGCCGACCGCACCGTGCACGGCGAAGATCAGGCTTGCCGCGATCCGGGCCCGACCGGCCTCGGCGACCTCGGTGGTGGACGGATCGGGCGGTGGCGGTGGTGCCTCCGTTGCCGTGGGCGGCGGGGCGGAGGAGGCGAGCGGCGAGACGTCGGGCGTGTGCGACGGCGATCGCGGCGGTGTCGGTGAGGTTGCCGGCGCAGGCGTCTGCGAACTCGCCTGCGCGGGCTTCTGCGAAGGCGGGGTCGAGGGCAGGCCGGCGGTGTTCGGCGACATGGAAGTCTGCGTCATGGTGCGATAAATTATCAGGCAGGGTTCCTGAAAGAAAGAGTCTGCGAGGATCGCTATCCATGACAGCCGCCCACACCGCGACGCCGAGCACCGCCCGTGCGATCAACGACCGCCTGGCGCTCGATCTGCTGATCGAGCACGGCCCGTTGACCGCCTCCCAGCTCAAGACCCTCACCGGACTGTCCCGGCCCACGGTCGCGGATCTGGTCGAACGCCTCGGCGGCGCGGGCCTGATCCACCTAGTCGGCGAGGCGGGCGAGCGACAGCGCGGCCCGAACGCGCGGCTGTACGGCATCGTCGCCGAGCGCGCCCACATCGCCGGCCTGGACGTGCGTGTGGGCGGGGTGGAGGTGGCCGTCGCCGACCTGGCCGGCCGGACCGTCGCGACCGGCGCGCTGGCGATACCGCCGGATCGCGATCCCGTACAAGCCCTCGCCGATGTGCTCGAACTGCTCGACGACGCGGCGACCCGGGCCGGCGCCGACACCCTGCACACCTTCGGGATCGGCGCTCCCGGCCTGATCGACCCGGTCTCCGGCAACCAGCGCTCGGCCGACTTCCTGCCGGGCTGGCACGCCCTCCTGGTGACCGCGCTGCGCGAGCGCGGGCGAGTGGTCCTGGAGAACGAGGTCAACCTCGCCGCCATCGCCGAACAGCGCCTGGGCGCGGCCCAAGGTCTGGACACGTTCGTGCTGGTCTGGCTCGGTCAGGGCATCGGCGCCGGCGTGATGCTGGACGGGCGGCTGCGTCGGGGAGCGTCGGGCGGCAGCGGTGAACTGGGCTTCCTCCCGGTCCCGGGCACCGATCACCTGCCCTCGCGCACCGACTGCAAGGGCGGTTTCCACACGCTGGTCTCCGGTGTCGCGATCGAGGAACTGGCCGCCCGACACGGCTTCACCGGCAATGCCGTGGAATGCGTCCGGGCGGCGGCCGAGCAGGAGGGTTCGACGCGGCAGGCGGAGGCGGGTGCGGCGTTCCTGGACGAACTCACCGGCCGGGTGGTGCTCGGGGTCGCCGCGCTGGCGGTCATCCTCGACCCGGGTTGCGTGGTGCTGGGCGGCGAGACCGGACGGGCCGGCGGCACGGTGCTGGCCGATCGGGTGGAGGCCGCACTCGCCGAGGCGACTCCGCTGACCACCCGGGTACTGGCGGGCACGGTGCCCGGCAACGCGATTCTGGACGGTGCCGTGCTGACCGCCCTCGACGAGGCGCGCGACGACCTGTTCGGCCGACCTCGGCGCTGAGTCCGCCGGATGTCACGCCTTCCGGTGGGCGCCCGAAGTGCCGGACGTGCCCGAGGCGTCCGGGGCTCGCGTACTCACACCCGGTGGGAGCCGGAGAGCAGACCGGCGGGCGCGACCGCGCACCACGCGTCGAAGAGTTCGGTGACGTTCGGGTAGCGCTCGGCCGGGTCGCGTCGGGTCGCCCGCTCGACCACGGCGAGTTGCGCCAGCGTGCCGCGCCACGCGCGTTCCTCGTCGCCCGCGTCCAGCAGCAGGCGCAGCGTGCGGCCGAGCAGGAACACGGTGCCGGTGCGGGTGACCAGCGCGCCGCGCCTACTGTGCTCGGGCGGCATGTACCGGGTGGACCCGGACAGCCGCGCGCAGTCGAGCACGAACGGCGCGCTGCGGTATTCGTCCAGGTCGATCAGGTGCACGCGACGCGCGTCGAAGTCGTACAACACGCACCCGTCGTACCAGTCCACGCCCACATAGCCGGCCGCGTCGATCAGCCGGTGTGCGTCGAGGATCGCGTCCAGGGCGGCGTGTACGTCGTCCAACGGCAGCGCCCGGAAGCGGGCGAGCGGCGAGGCCGCACCGGTGCGCAACTGCTTGCCCGCGCGCTTGACCGTCGAGTGGTACAGCACCTCGCCCGTGCGCCACGGCCCCACCGTCACCGGAACACCATTGGCGTTGAACGTGTGCAGCACCGGCACGATCGCCGGGTGTCGTACGTGCGCGTGCAGGTCGATCGCGCGGCGCAGGCTGAGCGCGGACGCGGGGTTGGGGCCGGTCTTGACGAACCAGTTCCCCTCGGCGTGCACGCCGTAGGAGACCGCGCCGGAGTCCTGGTCGCCGAACGTGGTGTGCACGGTCCCGATCGAGCGCAGGAAGTCGGCAGGGTCCTGCGCGGTGTCGATGGCGTCGAGCAATGGGTGCGGCACGGCGGTGGGCCTTTCCTGGCGGGTGTTCCGGACCCGCCGCCCGGGTGTCGGCAGCGTGGAGACGGATCGAGCCTGTGGGCATCGGGTCCTTGTAGGCGACGGTAGCGCCCTCGGGAAGGGCGATGGGGCGTTTTCGGTGGAAGCCCCGCAGATGAGGGGCCTGCCAGGGGTGCCAGGAAGGCGGAAAGGAACACGAATTCGGGGGACTGTGTCAGCAAGCGCGGCAATTGCGCGGCCGCTCCCCGGAGCGACCTCGCACCGTCTCGCGGCCTCGGTTTCCATGCCGGATCGGCCCGAGGAGGCGGAGCGCGGTGGGCCCGCCACATCCGCCTCGTCCGCCGTGCCGCGGATGGATACCTCCCCAAAGGTTCTCCACAGCGCTCTCGGATCGGTTCGGGTGGTTCCCGGGCCGACAGACGATTATCGGACACAACCACCAACTCCGCTGCCCCACCCGCCGCTGTGAACGAGCGGGGACCGAAGTCAGGCTCCCTGAAACGAGGTTCGGCACACTGCAACGAGGTTCGCCACGTCGAGCCGCGCTTGCCGACGCCCGATACCGCTTGACGGGCGAGGGGCCGCCGATGCGCCTCCGACAGCGGGCGGTCGTCGTTGCGTCGGTTGGGGACCCGGGGAGTTGCCCGCGGGTGTGTGGGGGGCGGGGTATGGTTGGGGGATGCGGTTTACAGCGGGTCAGAGTTGGTGGCGCTCCACTTAGGGGCGACCACCATTCGTGCATGACCAGGGTCGTTCGGACGGACGGCCCTTTTTTGTGCCCTGGATCAGGGATGGGTGCCGTCGGGACGGCGATCCGCCCACAGACCAGGAGACAGATCATGACCGGCACGCCGAACACCACGATGCACACCTCCGTTTCGGTCCTCCCGACCGAGTCGGCAGTGCCCACCGCCCCTACTGTCCCGATCGATCCGATCGACCCGATCGACCCGATGGGCACGAACGCCGCGCAGGCTCGAAGTGCCGTTGTAGAAGAGCGGATTCGTCGCGAACCGGGGCGCTTTCGAGTGCTCACCGGGGACCGCCCGACCGGACGGCTGCATCTGGGCCACTACTTCGGCACCCTGCACAATCGGGTGCGCCTGCAGAATCTGGGTGTCGAGCAATACCTGGTCATCGCCGATTACCAGGTGCTCACCGACCGCGACGTGGCCGACCGGCTGATGGAGCACGTCGACGGGCTGCTGCTCGACTACCTGGCGGTCGGGATCGACTCGGACCGGACCACGATCTTCACGCACAGCGCCATCCCGGCTCTCAACCAACTGCTGCTGCCCTTCCTGAGCCTGGTCTCGGTCGCGGAGCTGGGCCGCAATCCGACGGTCAAGGACGAGATCGCGCACTCGCGGCAGGCGGCGGTGAGCGGGCTGATGTTCACCTATCCCGCGCACCAGGCGGCCGACATCCTGTTCTGCAAGGGCAATCTGGTCCCGGTCGGCCAGGACCAGCTGCCGCACTTGGAGCTGACCCGCACCATCGCCCGCCGCTTCAACGACCGTTACCCGGCCGGTGGGCGTCCCGTCTTCCCCGAACCCGAGGCGCTGTTGTCGGCCGCGCCGCTGCTGCTCGGCACCGACGGCACCAAGATGAGCAAGAGCCGGGGCAACGCGATCGAACTGGCGGCGACGGCGGACGAGACGGCGAAACTGATCCGCGGGGCCAGGACCGACGCCGACCGGCACATCACCTACGACCCGGAGGCTCGCCCGGAGGTGTCCGGCCTGGTCCTGCTGGCCGCGCTCTGCCAGGGCCGCGATCCGCGTCGAGTGGCGGAGGAGATCGGTACGGCGGGCGCCGCCGCGCTCAAGCGGACGGTCACCGAGGCGGTGAACGAGTTCCTGGCTCCGATCCGGGTCCGCCGCGCCGAGTACGCGCGCGACCCGGCCCAGGTCCGCCGCATCCTGCGCGCGGGCAACGAACGCGCGGACACGGTGGGCCGGGCGACGTTGCGCGAGGTGCGCGAGGCGATGATGAGCCTCTACTGAGCACAGGCCGTCCCACGGATACGACCGATGCACACCGACGGTGACCCGCCGGCCGCGTGCTCGGCGGGTCACCGGTCGGTGTGGAGGATGAGGAGGTGGTCCCGGTGATCCGGGATTCGTACGCGGTGCGACCCATCGGCAGGGTCGAATCGGTGCTCGTGGACCGGCGTTCGGCGCCCCGGCAGGCGGACGAGGGGGCGCCGGACGCGTGGTTGGTGTTCGCGGAGGAGGTGCGCGCGGGACTCGGCGACCTGCGCGCGGGCGACGAGGCGGTGCTGCTGACCTGGCTGGACCGCGCCGCCCGGGACGTACTGACCGTGCATCCGCGCGGCGACCGGGAGCGGCCGGCCACCGGCGTGTTCAGCACCCGCTCACCGGACCGGCCGAACCCGATCGGGCTGCACCGGATCGTGATCGTGCGGGTGGAGGGCCTCAGGGTGCACGTACGCAACCTGGAGGCGATCGACGGCACTCCGATCCTGGACCTCAAGCCCGTCCTGGGCCCGACATCCGAACGCTGAGGACGCCGACACACCCCCGGCGTACCCGCCGGGACGGGGTCCTGCACCGCGTACCCGGCCGGCATGCGGTCAGCCGACGAGGTTCGCGATCCGGGCCGGGTCCTTCGCGGCCGGCCGCTTCGGCCGATCCCGCATCAGGTACGCCACCAGCACCGCGGATACCAGCAGCATCGCCGAGCCCGTCCACAGCGCCAGGTGCAGGCCGTCCATGAACGCGGTCGTCGTGGCGTCGCGCACGACCGCCGGCGTGTCGCCCAGGTGCCCGAGCCCGCCGCCGGCACCCGACGTGCCGGCGTCGACGATGCGGCGCGCGTCGTCCGCCGGGACCCGCGCGTCGGCCAACAGCTCGGTCAGTCGGCTCGACAACCGCGCGGTGAGCACCGCGCCGAGGGCGGCGATGCCGACCACACCGCCCAGTTCGCGGGCGGTGTTGGTGACTGCGGAGGCCATGCCGGCGCGGGCCGGTTCGACGCGGGACATCACCGCGACCGAGATCGGCGTGAAGCACAGGCCCATGCCCGCGCCGAGGAACGGCAGTACCCAGAAGAATTCGAGATAGGAGACGTCCTTGCCCTAGAACGAGAGCCCACCGAGCGCGACCGCGCACAGCGCCAGTCCGGACGCGAGCGGTACACGCGGGCCGATCCGGCCGGCCAGGTGCCCGGAGATCGGCGCCGCGATCATGATCGCCAGGGTCGACGGCAGGGACGCGAAGCCCGCCCGGGTCGGCGAGTAGCCGAGCGCGTCCTACATGTACAGGCCGAGGAAGAACAGCGCGCCGAACATCCCGAAGCCCACCGCGATCCGCCCCACACCGCGGCGCCGATCACCCGGTCGCGCAGGAAGCCGACGTCGAGCATCGGTTGGGGGACCCGCAGTTCCACCAACACGAAGGCGATCAGCGCACCGGCGGCCCGCGTGGCTGCGGCGAGCACCCGGACCGAGCCCCAGCCCTGGGTCGGGCCCTCGATCAGCGCGAACACCAGCGCGCCGATGGCCGGCACGCCCAGGACGAGCCCCGGCACATCGAACCGGCCGCGACGCTCGGCGAATTCGGGCAGGACCACGGCGCCGACCAGGATTCCGGCGACGCCGATCGGCACGTTGATCCAGAACACACTGGCCCAGCCCGCTCCCTAACGCTGTTAGTTGCCGTCTAACGGTGTTGGATTGCACTTCGTCGGGCGCCGACGCAAGAGGATCGATGCGGATCCGGGAGCGGCGGCGGCCCGAATGAGGAAGGAGAATGACCTGAATCCGCGCGACGATCGACCCGACGGTTCGGCGGTGACGCCCGCGGGGGTCGACGACAGGGAGTGGGCATGACGGGCAAGGGCCGGGCGCCGGCGGGCGGCGCGCGACGTCCTGGAGGCGTTGTCGATGCGCTCGGTGGCGGCCGAACTCGGCGTGCGGGCACCGTCGTTGTACTGGCACGTGCGGGACAAGGACAAGGAGGAATTGCTCGACCTGCTCGCCGATGGGCTGGTCGGGCTCGGCGTCTCCGCGTTGCCGCCGCTGCGCGGCGACTGGCGGATCGAACTGGGCGAACTGGCCTGGGCGTTCCGCGCGTTCCTGAACCGGAGACGGGATTCGGTACGGGTACTGATCGGTCGTTTCCCGACCGGTCCCGGGATGGCCGCGGTGATGGAGCATCAACTCGCCATGCTGGATCGCGCCGGGTTCGACCGGCAGGACGCGGCGTACATCACCTACGGCCTGAGCACCCCGGTGACCGGGTTCGTGTACAGCGAACAGCGGCCGGTCTCGGCCGCGGCCGCCGCCGGAGTGCCGATCGGCGAGGCGGTGGGCGCGATCGGCGACACCATCGAGGCATTGCCCGCGGACACCTACCCGAACCTGGTGGCGACCGCGCGTGAACTCACCGGGCCGGGCATCGACGCACGCTTCGAGTTCGTCCTCGAACGTTTTCTGGACGGCCCGGCCATGCTGCCCCGGACGACGAGGGCCGACCCGGACCCAACCGACCCGACCGGTTCGCCGGAACCAACCAACCGACTCGACCGACTCGACCGGCAAGACCTGACGACGAGCCACGAGGACCGGACGGTAGGCTCGCGTGCCCACTCCGTCATGATTCGACGGTGAATCACGCCTCTAATTCGGCGAGTTCACCAGGAATTAACCCGCCCTGTGCCCAACTGGGCGGTATTGGGTGGACGGTAGTGCCATCCATCCAGGACAATCCGCCGTCGGGCTGTCGGCAAGCGATGAGTTTCGGGGCGCCGCGCAGTCTGAACTCCTGTATGCAACACAACTATTTCGACACCGTCCGGTTGGCTCCGGACGGTGTCGTGGACAGTCTCGATCACCGGCCGTCAAACCCGGCGTCGAGCTGACTCCATGTTGTCGATCGACCGCTGCTTCCTTGGAATCAGCCCATCAGCTGGGGGAAACATGAACCGGATCAAGGCGCTTGCGGCGTTGCCGTGCGGGCGTCGATCCAAGTGGGTCGTGCTGGCCTTGTGGGTGGTGTTGCTCGTCGTGGCAATGCCGCTCTCGAGCAAGCTGACCGACGCTCAGAACAACGAGGTCTCGTCCTGGCTGCCCGCCGAGGCCGAATCCACGAAGGTCATTCACGAACAGAAGGACTTCCGTCCGGACACGACGGTTCCCGCCGTCGTGGTCTACGAGCGGGAGTCCGGTCTGACGCCGGACGACACGAAGGCGATAGCCGAGGACCAGGCCAAGTTCGGCACCGCCAAGGGTGTCACGAGCCAGGTCGAGCAGCCGACGTTCGATCCGCTGAACAAGGCCGCGCAGACCCTGGTCCCGATCACCGTCAAGGACGGCGGCTGGAACGACCTCGGTGACGCGGTCGATCAACTCAAGGAAGCCCTGAAGGACAATCCGGAGGGCCTGAAGTCGTACGTCACCGGCCCGGCCGGACTCGGTTCGGACCAGGCCTCCGCGTTCGAGGGCATCGACGGGACGCTGCTGTACGCGACGCTGGGCGTGGTCGTCCTGATCCTGCTGTTCACCTACCGCAGCCCGGTGTTGTGGCTGCTCCCGGTGATCTCGGCGGTCGCGGCGCTGTTCATGGCGCAGGCCGTGGTGTACCTGTTCACCAAGGCCGGTCTGGTCGTCAACGGGCAGAGCGCGGCCATCCTGACCGTGTTGATCTTCGGCGCCGGCACCGACTACGCGTTGTTGCTGATCGCGCGCTATCGCGAGGAGCTGCACCGGTACGAGGACCGGCACGACGCGATGGCGGCCGCGCTGCTTCGCGCCGGTCCGGCGATCGTGGCCAGCGCCGCGACGGTCGGCGTCGGCATGTTGTGCCTGATGGCCGCCGAGATGCAGTCCACCAAGGGCCTGGGGCCGGTCTGCGCGCTCGGTGTGCTGGTCGCCTTGGTCGCGATGACCACGCTGCTGCCCGCGCTGCTGGTGATCGTCGGCCGCTGGGTGTTCTGGCCGATCCGCCCGGCGTACGAGCCGGACGCCGTCACGCACGACGAGAACGGCATCTGGGCCAAGGTCGGCCGGCAGATCGCCCGCGGTCCGCGTGTGGTGTGGATCGTGACCGCGGTCATCCTCGGCGTGATGACCATCGGTCTGACCAACCTCAACGGCGACGGCATCGCCAACAAGGACTCGTTCACCAACAAGCCTCAGTCGATCAGCGGCCAGGAGGTCTCCGAGCGCTACTTCCCGGCGGGCTCCGGCGACCCGATCGTGGTGATCGGCCGGGAGTCGGCCGGGGCGACGCTGATGCAGACGCTTCAGGCGACCCCCGGGATCGCCCCCAACGGCGTGCGCCAGACCGGCGCGGCGAACGGGCGGGTGCAGATCGAGGGCGTGATGAGCGACTCGCCCGACTCGGCGGCGGCCAAGGCGACCGTCAACCGGGTCCGCACCGCGATGCACGCGGTACCGGACGGCGCGGCCAAGGTCGGCGGCGGCACGGCGACCCAGATGGACATCGCCAAGGCGTCCGAGCACGACGACAAGGTGATCATCCCGCTCATCCTCCTCGTGGTGCTGATCGTGCTCGGCCTGCTGCTGCGGGCGGTGATCGCACCGCTGGTGCTGATCGCCACCGTGGTGTTGTCCTTCGCCGCGGCCCTGGGTATCAGCGTGTTCCTCTTCGAGCACCTGTTCGGCTTCAAGGGCACGGACGTGAGCTTCCCGCTGTTCGTGTTCGTGTTCCTGGTGGCGCTGGGCATCGACTACAACGTGTTCCTGATGAGTCGGGTGCACGAGGAGTCGAAGAGGCACGGGACCCGGCGCGGCGTGCTGATCGGGCTGTCCGCGACCGGTGGTGTGATCACCTCGGCCGGCCTGGTGCTGGCCGCCACGTTCGCGGTGCTCGGCACGCTGCCGATCGTCTCGTTCGCCGAGATGGGCTTCACCGTCGCGCTGGGCGTATTGCTGGACACCTTCATCGTGCGCTCGGTCCTGGTCACCGCGCTGGGTCTGGACATCGGCCGCAAGATCTGGTGGCCGAGCAAGCTCGCGCAGCGCCCGGACGAGGAGGACGAGCCGAAGGCCGGCGGCGACGGCGACCGGGAAGGCGTCCTGGTGAGCTGATCCATCGCGGGGCCGGTTCCACCGGCACCGGATGATCGAGGGTGGTGGGCGGATCGCATTCGCCCACCACCCTCTTCGTGTTCGTACGGGGAATCCGTCGCGCCCGGGCAGGCAACGCGCGGGTCCGCCCACGGTGAGGCCGAACGCCGCGAACCTGCGCCGCCCGCGGCGTGCCGGGGACTAGGCGGTGCCGTTCCGGGCGCGGAGCGCGGCGAGGAACCAGGTGAAGACCGGCGTCATGCTCGGCCAGGACGGCCATCCGTTCATCACGCCCAGCAACTGCCAATAGCGTTCGGCGCGCGGGTCGGTGCCGATCTCGAAGCGCTCGACCAGCCAGGCGACGAAGGCCGCGTCGGGAGTGCGACCGAACGTGCCGGCGTACCGCGCGAGCAGGTCGGCGACCACCGGTTCAGCCTCGGGCGAGGTCGGCTCGACGCCGGCCGTACGGGCCGCCTCGACCAGTTCGCGGGTGATGGCGGTCAGCCGCTCGTGCGCGTCCGGCGCGACGTCGTCGCCGCGGCCGCGCGCCTGCGCCTGGTACTCGGCCATCCGCCGAATCGACGCGCGGAAGTCGGGATCGGCGACCAACTCGCCGAGCTCGACCCACGCCTCGAGCTGCTCGGAGGTCGGGTCGTCGGGCAGGTTCGGCAATCCGCAGCGCATCTTGGCCAGGAAATCCGGGTCGACGTCCAGGTCGGCGAAGGTCGCGTCGAGGAAGTCGGTGACGATCTTCCGGCGCTCCTCGTCGGACAGTTTCGCGAGCTTGTGCATCAGTTCCAACTCCTCGGGACTCGATCCCCGCCGAGCCACCGCGCGCAGCACGGCCCGACGCAGCCGTAGGGTGCGGATCTGCGTGTCCACCGCGTTCGCGTGCGCCCGCGCGACCTCGCCGACGGTGACCTCGCGCGCCAACACGCGACGAATGGTCTCCAGATCGATGTCGAGGTCGCGCAGCGTGCGTACGAGTTCGAGGCGGACCAGCGCGTCGAGGTCGTACAGCCGGTAGCCGGCGGGACTTCGTTGAGTGGGCGGCACGACACCCGCGTCCGCGTAGAACCGGATCGTGCGAACCGACAGGCCGGTCCGCCGCGCCAGGTCGCCGATCGAATACAGGGTCGCGCCGTCCATGTCCCTCACCGTGCCGTCTCCACCGGGTGGAGACTCAAGTCCGGAGCCCGAGCCTACGAGTTCGCGGCCCGGGGAGCGGCCCTGATCAGCCCTTGAGCCCGATCCGGTCCATCAGCACCATGCCGTCGTTGGTGAGCACCATGCCCACCACCGTCGACCGGTGGAACCCGGTGACCACGGACGACTGGTACGTCCACAGTGGCGCGTCCTGCTTGAGCTGCGCGGCGACCGCCGTGTACGCGGCCTTGCGCTGGGCCGGGTCGTTGGTGGTCCGGGCCTTGTCCAGGTTCTGGTCCACGGTGGGGTTGGCGTACAGCAGGTAGTTGTTCGGGCTGGTGCTGTACAGGTTCACGTACAGCCCGGGTTCGGCGTCCGAGAGGTAGTAGCTGAACATCGCGGCCTGGTAGTTCTTGTTGATCACGATGTCGGTCTGGAACGCGGCGATGGGCATCGGCGCGATCTTGACGCCGATGTTCTTCAGGCCCTGGAGCGAGGTCATGATGTACTCGGCGGTCCGCTGCGCGTTCGCGTTCTGCGGGATCGAGTACGTGAAGTCCAGCGGCTTACCCTCGGCCGCCAACTCGTTCAGCAGCCGCTGCGCCTCCGCACGGTCGGTGCGCTGAACGGTCTCGGTACCCGGCTCCACCAGCGGGCTGTCCGGCGGGAAGATGCTGTGCGTGGGCGTGCCGTTGCCGCTGAAGGAGATCTTGTTCACCTCGTTCGCGTCCAGCGCGAGCTGCACCGCGCGGCGGGCCCGGACGTCGTCGAACGGAGCACGCTTGTTGTTGAAGTAGAGCGACTCGCCGCCGATGATCGTGACGACCTTGGTCTCCAGGCCCTTCTGCTTGGCCTTGACCGGGTCCTCCGCGTTGACCGAGACCTTCAGGTCGGCGCCGCCGGAGTAGACCGTCTCCAGCGCCTGCGTGCTGTCCTGGATGATCTTGAACACCACGGTGTCCGCGTACGGCTTGGCCGCGCCCTGCCAGTAGCCCGGGTTCTTGACGAACGTCATGTGGTCGCCGTTGGTCCACTCCTTGAACGTGTACGGACCGGCGCCGACCGGGTTGCGGGCGAAGCCGGCCGGGTCCTTGCGGTACGCGGTGGGCGAGACGATGAAGGACAGATTGGACGCGACGATGTGGTCGAAGTTGGCGTTCGGGCCGCTCAGCGTGATCTTGAGCGTGGTGGGGTCGACCACCTCGGTGGCCTTGACCGCCTGGATCGTGCCCGCCTGGTACGACTTGCGCGCGGGCGCGGCGTGCTCGTCCCAGGTGAACTTCACCGCCGCCGCGTCGTAGGGCGTGCCGTCGGAGAACTTGACGTTCGGCTTGAGCTTGAGCGTCCACGAGGCGTTGCCCGGGTCCGGAGTCAGGCTCTCGCCGATTTGCGGCATCACCTTGCCGGTCTTCGCCTCGTGCCAGAAGAGCGAGTCGTAGACCGCGTTGAGCCGGGTGTTGTCGGTATAGGAGTTGCTCAGCGCGCCGAACGGGTCCATCGAGCGCATGTCGCTCGCCATCGCCACGGTCAGCGTCCCACCACTCTTGGGCATGACCGTGGAGGTGTCCGTGTCCTTGGCCGCCTTGTCCTCGCCGCCGCCGCACGCGCCCAGCAGCAGGCACGCGGCGACGGCGGGGATCACGGTACGGAAGGCGCGCCCGCCGGCGGGGCCCCGGGCCGGGGCGTCGGGGCCCGGTATAACGCGTTTCGTGTCCATGTCTGTGCCTCGCTTCGATCTGTGCGTCGACCCCCGAGGGGCAACCGGTGGCGGAGCATAATCGAAGCCGTGAACGATCTTTGTCGCGCTTTTTCGGGTACTGATGGATGTTTCGCCCGGCGCGGCTCCGGCGCGGTCTCGGCGGGGCCCCGACGGTGCTCGCGGGCAAGTTCCTTATCGCCTGGTCCGGTTGATCGACCGCGCCCGGAAGCCCTCGTCCGTGCGAGGGCTTCCGGGCGGTGTGCCGAGGTCGGGTGCCTGATGTCTGTCGGGTGCCCGGTGCCCGGTGCCCGGTGCCAGGTGCCAGGTGCCAGGTGCCGGATGCGCGGCGCCGCGGGTGTCAGCGCACCGGCCGCAGGGTCTTGCTCCACAGCACGGTGGAGGCGCCGTCGCGCAGATTGATCGTCAGATCGCCCGAGGGGCCGTCGATCTCGACCTCGCCGAAGTGCTGGAAGCCTTCCAGCGGCGAGTAGTTCGCGCGCGGCGGCGCGTGCACGAACTCGGCCTTCGGGCCGAACGTGCCGTCCAGCGCGTTGGGGCCGAACGCGCCCGCGTTCAACGGACCCGAGACGAACTCCCAGAACGGGTCGAAGTCCTTGAACGCCGCCCGCGCGGGGTCGTAGTGGTGCGCCGCGGTGTAGTGCACGTCGGCGGTCAGGAAGACGATGCCGCGCACGCCGCGTCGTTGCGCGGTGCGCAGGATCGTGGCGAACTCCATCTCCCGACCCAGCGGCTTGCCCGGGTCGCCCTGCGCGACGCCCTCCTGCGCGGCGGCGCCGTCCGGCACCACCAGGCCCAGCGGCAGGTCGTTGGCGATCACCTTCCAGGTGGCCCGGCTCTGCGACAGGCCCTCGATCAGCCACCGCCGCTGCCGGTCGCCGAGCAGCCCGCGCTCGGGGTCGGCGTAGCGGTTGTCGCCGTTGGGGTCCTTGTAGGTGCGCATGTCCAGGACGAACACGTCCAGGTGCCGGCCGTAGGAGAGCTTGCGGTAGACCCGGTCGTCACCGATCGGTACCCACTCGCGGAACGCCTGCCTGGCGCGTGCGGCGAGCACGTCGACGCGCTTCTCGGTGTAGCGCGCGTCGTCCAGGATCTGGCCCGGGTACCAGTTGTTGCGCACCTCGTGGTCGTCCCACTGGACGATCTGGGCGACCTCGGCGGCGAACGCCCGGTAGTTGCGGTCGAGCAGGTTGTAGGCGAACTGGCCCCGGTACTCGGTCAGCGACTCGGCGACCTTGGACTTCTCCGGGGTGACCACGTTGTGCCAGATCCGGCCGTCGGGCAGTGGGACGCTCTCCACCAGCGGGCCGTCCGAATAGACCGTGTCGCCGCTGTTGAGGAAGAAGTCCGGACGCAGGCGGCGCATCTGCTCGAAGATGGTCATGCCGCCGATGTCCGGGTTGCTTCCCCAGCCCTGGCCGACGGTGTCGCCGGACCACACGAACCGCACGCCGGAACGGCTGCGCTCGCTCGGCGCGGTGAGCAGCGAACCGGTCACCGCCTCGCCCGCCGCGCCGCGCTCGCCCTCGACCCGGACACGGTAGTGGATCCGCCGCCCCGCCGGCAGGTCGCGCAGACGAACCCGGCCGGTGAGGTCACCGGCCGCAGTCAGCCACGGACCCCGCACACGGTGCGCGTCGCGCAGGTCGGGCCGGGTGCCGTACTCGACGATCAGCCGACCCGGCCGATCGGCGCGGCCCCACACGATCGCCGAGGACGCGGTGGCGTCGCCGCTCTGCACACCGTGGCTCAGGCTCGGCCGGCCGGAGGCCACGTACGCGGGCGCGTCCGACGTCGAGGCCGAGGCCGCGCCCATAACCGGGGCGATCGCCAGGCCCGCGCCGACGACGGAACCGGTGCGCAGGAGGGTCCTTCTGTCCACTGAGGTCATGGACATGTGTGTAGTGGCGCCGGGCGACGTACCGGCGAACGCCGGCTTGCCGGCTCGTCAAGTCTGGTCGGCGGGCCGGGGGCGACCGAGCGGTCCGGCGCGCGGGCGGCGGCCCGGGCGAAGGGTCTCTTGTTTCCGTCGGCCGCTGCGCCGATGATCCGTTCCACGCGGGCGCCGGCCGCGGCGGGTGGCCGGCCGTGACGAAGGGTGGGCCACGGCATGGGCGCACGGTTCGACGGACAGCGGGTGCTCGTGACCGGCGCGTCCTCCGGGATCGGCGCGGCGACCGCACGCGCGTTCGCTCGCGAGGGCGCGGTGGTCGGGCTGTGCGCGCGCCGGACCGATCGGCTGACGCGGGCGCTGGCCGACCTTCGCGAGGACAGCCCCGACTCGCGGATGTGGCCGTTGGACCTGGCCGCGTTGGAGGCCCTCCCGGACTTCGCGGCGACGGTGGAGCGGGAACTCGGCGGGGTGGACATCCTGGTGAACAACGCCGGCATCCCCAAGCGGCGGCGCAGCGCGAAGTTGTCCGGTGAGGATCTGCGCGAGGTGATGACGGTCAACTACGAGGCGCCGGTCCGGCTGACCGCCGCGCTGCTGCCCGCGATGTTGGCCCGCGGCACCGGACACGTGGTCAACGTGTCGTCGATGGGCGTGCACATGTTCAGCTACGGCGTCGGCGCCTACGCCGCCTCCAAGGCGGCCCTCGAACTGTGGACCGAGGCGCTCTATCTGGAACTGGCCGGCACCGGCGTGGCCGCGCACTTGTTCGTGCCCGGTACCACGCTCACCGAGTTCAGCACCGAACGCGAGGGCAACGACCCGCCGTTCCCGGCCGACCCGAGGAGCGCCGCGACGCCGGAGCAGGTGGCCGCCGCACTCCTGGACTGCGTGGGCGACGACGCGTTCGTCACCTACGCCACCGCCGGGGACGCCGAGACGGCGCGGACCAAGAACGCCGACCCGAACGCCTTCCTGCGCGCGATGCGCGACCGTCTGACACCGCGCTGACCGGGGGATCGAAGACACGTCCCAGGCACGCGCTACCCGGGTTCGTCGGTGGTGCCGTGCTCGCGCCAGGGGTAACCGTGTGCTCGGAACGCCCGGGCCACCGCACGCCGTCCGACCCGCGGCAGGCCCCCGCCGAGCGGGTGGGCGTCGTGGTCGAACAGGACCACCCGCTTGCCGTCGGGCCGGACCGCGCCTATCCCGGTCCGCTCGATCGTGGTGGTCCGGTCGTTGTGCTCGAGCAGGACCCGGGTGTCGGTGAGGGTGAAGCGGGTCGACTCGGCGACGGCGACGAACGCGACGCCCAGGCCCAGGATCAAGCCGAGGGCCGCGCCAATGGCGACCTGCGACGGCTGCTCCGCCGTGCCGACGAGGCGCACGACCGAGCGCATCGGCAGGACCGGCAGTTCAAGCGCCAACCGCGCCAGCGGCGGCAGTACGAACCCGAGCAACAGTCCGAGCGCCGGTAGCCCGCCGAAGATCGCCACCCGATCCGCGCGCGAGTAGCCCAGGACCGTGCGCCTCTCGGCGGCCTGCGCCGCCCACCCGCCCGTGTGGGCGGATCGCTCCTCGGCCATGGCGTGCCCTTCCCTTTTCCCGGTGGGCGGCCGGATCGGTCCGCCTCCACCTCGATGCTAGGGAGACCCGGTCGGCGCCCGCAGCGGCCGAAGGTCGATCACACGCAGACTTATGTCGAGAGCGCCGAGCCGAACCGCCGCGCACGTCGCCCGGCGGCCCCGCGCCGAGCGGGGTGCGGCGTGCGTGGGGGCCGATCGGCTCGGCCCCGGTGGCCCGACTACTCCACCACGCTCAGCACGATCTTTCCCGCAGTGCGCCCGCCCTCGCCCAGTTCGTGCGCCTTGCCCACCTGCTCCAGCGGCAGCACCGCGTCGATCACCGGCCGCAGCAGACCCGCCTCGACCAGCGCCGCGATCTCCTTGAGCCCACCCTGATCCGGCTCCACGATGGTGAACCCCGCGCGCAGCCCCGCCGCCTCCGCGACCGGCACCAGGCCCACCTCCGCCGGCGACGCCAGCGAGACCACCAAGCCGCCCGGCCGCAGCGTGCGCAGCGAGCGCGGCCCGTACTCGCCGCCGATCGTGTCCAGCACCACGTCCACGTCGCGTACCGTCTCGGCGAAGTCGACGGCCGTGTAGTCGATCACCTCGTCCGCGCCGAGCCCGCGCACCAACTCGTGCTTGGCCGCGCGGGCGGTGCCGATCACGTACGCGCCGCGCGCCTTGGCGATCTGGACCGCGAGGTGGCCCACGCCACCCGCCGCGGCGTGGATCAGCACCCGTTGACCGGGGCGTACACCGGCCGCGTCCACCAGCGACTGCCACGCGGTGAGCGCGGCCAGCGGCAGCGCCGCGGCCTGCACGTGCGACAGGCCGGCCGGCTTGCGGGCCAGGTGGCGCGCCGGGGACGTGACGAACTCGGCGTAGGCACCGGCCGGCAGCGGCAGTCGGGGCATCCCGAACACCTCGTCGCCGGGCCGGAAGACGCTGACGCCCAGGCCGACCTCCTCGACCACGCCCGATACGTCCCAGCCCAGCGGGACGGGAGTGTCGCCGATCAGCCCGCCGCTCGCCCGGTGCCAGTAGTCGGTCGGATTCACCCCGGCCGCGTGCACCCGGACCAGGACCTCGGCCGGCCCGGGCGACGGGCGCTCCACCTCGGCCACCCTCAGCACCTCGGGTCCGCCCAACGTCTCCTGTCGAATGGCGCGCATCGTCATCACATTCCCCTGCCGTGTTCGGGTCGATCGTGCCCGGCGCGGTGACCGGGACCGTTCGCCGGTTCTCCGCGCCCGGCGTGGGACCAACCCTGTCGGGGCTGCCGGAGCCCATCGAGTGGCCCGATGGCCAATATGTGCAAGGATCAGGCCATGCATCGCGTCGTGGTCCTGGCCCTGGAAAACGTCTATCCCTTCGAACTGGGCATCCCGGTCCGGATCTTCGGCACCGCCACCGGCACCGACGGGGAACCGCTGTACGAGGTGATCACGTGCAGCCTCGACGGCCGACCGGTGCGCACCAGCGCCGACTTCACCATCGCCGTCGAGCACGGGATCGAGGCACTGGCGACCGCGGACACACTGGTACTGCCGCCCTTCGTGTGCGGCGTGGACGAGAACGCCGAACCGGACTGGCTCCCCGAACCGCTGGGCCGGGCCCTGGCCGGGCTGCGCCCGGGAGTGCGGATCGTGTCCATCTGCACCGCGTCCTACGTGCTCGCCGCCGCCGGCCTGCTGGACGGTCGCCCGGCGACCACGCACTGGAACGAGGCCGACCGGTTCCGCAAGCGTTTCCCCCGGGTCGACCTCGACCCGGACGTGCTGTTCGTCGACGACGGCGACATCCTCACCGCCGCCGGCGTGGTCGCCGGCATCGACCTGTGCATGCACCTGCTGCGCCGCGACCACGGCAGCGAGGTGGCCAACCGGGTCGCACGGCGCTGCGTGGTGCCGCCGTGGCGCGAGGGCGGCCAGGCGCAGTTCATCGAACGCCCGGTGCCGGAGCCGTCCTCGGCGGCCACCTCGGCGACCCGGGAATGGGCGCTCGAACACCTGCACCGCCCGCTGTCGTTGGCCGAGTTGGCGGACCACGCGCGGATGAGCGTACGCACCTTCACCCGGCGTTTCCGGGACGAGGTGGGCATGACGCCGGGCCAGTGGTTGACCCGGCAACGCGTCGAGCACGCGCGGCGGCTCCTGGAGACCACCGACCTGACCGTGGACCGGATCGCCGACCGGGCCGGCTTCGGCACCGGCGCCTCGCTGCGTCAACACCTGGTCGCCACCATCGGGGTGCCGCCGATGACCTACCGCCAGACCTTCCGCACCCACGACCGGGCGCCCGCCGATCAGGTGCCCGCACGCGGGTGAGGGACCGTCCGCCCGCGTCGCCCCGACCGCGAGCGGGGTGGTCGGGGCGTCCTTCCGACGGGTGACCGGGATCAAGTCGGCCGACCGGGCGGCCGATACCTCCGACAACGTGCATACGTTCCGGAGGAGATCCACTCGTGCCGTCGCCGTCCCGTGTCGCCGTCTCCCTCGCCGCCGCCGCGACCCTCGCGCTCGCGGGGATCGCCGCGCCCTCGGCCGCGGCACCCGCCGCCGTCACGGCGCCCGAGGGCGGTTACGCGGCACTGGGCGACTCGTACAGCTCGGGCGTCGGCGCGGGCGGCTACCTCGCGGGCGGCGGCGATTGCAAGCGCAGCGCGAACGCCTACCCCGCGCTGTGGCAACAGGCGCACGCGGCGGCCGCGTTCGACTTCGTCGCGTGCTCCGGGGCGACCACGGCGGAGGTGCGCGCACGGCAACTGTCCGTGTTGGACGGCGACACCACGCTCGTGACGATCAGCGCGGGCGGCAACGACGTCGGCTTCGCCGAGACGATCAGGACCTGCGTCCTGGGCGGGGACCGGGACTGCTCGGACGCGGTGGCCCGGTCGATGGCGTACACGCGCGACCGGCTTCCCGCGGACCTGGACGACACCTACGCGCGGATCCGCCGGCAGGCGCCGAACGCACGGCTCGTGGTGCTGGGCTATCCGCGCCTGTTCGAACTCGGCACCTGCCTCCTGGGGTTGAGCGAGAGCAAGCGACGCGTGCTGGACCAGGCGGCCGACACCTTGGTGGAGACCACGGCGGGTCGCGCGGCGGCCGGCGGCGCCGATTTCGCGGACGTCCGGGATCGGTTCGCGGGGCACGGGGTGTGCGGCGCGCAGGAGTGGCTGCACGGGCTGACGTTGCCGGTCGACGAGTCGTACCACCCGACCGTCACGGGGCAATCCCGGGGATACCTCCCGAGCCTGGTGGCGATCACCGGCTGAGTGTCCCGCCGGGTCGGTCCGAACCCGCGGCCAACACCTCGCCGAGGGCGGTCTGTTGGTAGTGCACCGAGCGGCCCACCCGGATGCCGGTGATCAGATCGGCGCGGCGCAGCACGGCCAGGTGGTCGCCGACCGTTCCCAGGCCGAGGCCGAGCCGGGCCGCGAGCTGGGTGGTGGTGGCCCGGGTGGCCAGCGCGCGCAGGATCATCGCCCGCGTGGTGCCCAGCAGATCGGCCAGCGCGGCGTCGTCGGCGCGGGCCGGAGCACCCAGGAGTTCGGCCACGCCGCGCGCCGGATACACGATGGCGTACGGCCACGGCGGCTCCACGTAGGCGATGAACGCACCGAACGCCGACGGGACGAACAGCAGTCCGGCGCCGTCGAGCTTCACCGTGTCGGCCGCGTGGCCGGTCACCTCGATCACGCCCTCGTCGCGCCACCGCAGCCGCGGCGAGAGATCGCTCAGCGCCGCACCCCAGCCGTACGCCGCCAACCGCCCGGCGGTACGCACCAGATCGCGCTCCAACACCGCGCGCAGCGCCGGCCACCGCGGCTCCAGCAGCGTCGTCCACGCGGCCTCGATCGCGTCCGCCAATCGGGCGACCACGTCGGGGGAGTCGAGCAGCGCCCGGACCGAGGCCGAGGGCGGGCGCAACCCTTCCAGGTTGCGCGCGATCTCGCCGTGGGCGCGGGCCGCCGACGTGGCCCGCACCGCGGCGAGCTCGTCCCCGATCCCGGCCGGGGTCCCCGAGGGCGGCGGGTGCAGGAAGTCCGCGTTGTAGGCGCCGCGCCGATACAGCGTCGTCATCGCCGCGACCGCCGGCAGCTCCCGCCGCAGTCGCTCGTACGCCGGCCGCAGCCGCTCGATCCACGGCCGCAGCGGCCCGGCCTGATGGTTTCCCGACAACGTCCGCAGCACCATCACCGTCTCGCCCAGCGGGGAGATGCCGAACCTGCTGCGGGCCACGTCGGCCGGCCCGACCTCGATCCTGAGCATGCCTGGCCTCCCACTCGGCAGCCTGCCAGGTTTCGGTGCTGCCCGAAAGGTTGGCCGGCGCGCGGCGTGGCGCGGCACGCTCGCCCCCATGATCGGCGACGACGTCAAACCGGCGACCTACCGCGAGGTCTTCGCGGTGGGCGCCTTCCGGGTGCTGTTCGGTTCCTATGTCCTGCTGCTGATCGGCGACACCGTGCGGATGCTCGCGCTCGCGGTGCTCGTCTACGAACGGACCGGGTCGCCGGCGCTGTCCGCGCTCGCGTACGTCGCCGGGTTCGTTCCGCAGGCGCTCGGCGGTGCGCTGCTGCTGTCGCTCACCGACCGGGTGCCGGTGCGCGCGGCGATGGCCGGGTACGACCTGATCCGCTGCGCGCTCGCGCTGGTGCTCGCGCTCGACGTACTGCCGGTGTGGACGGTCCTGTTGCTGCTCGCGAGCGTCGGACTGGTCAGCCCGGTCGCGGGCGCCGCGCGCCAGCGCACACTGCCCGAACTGCTGCACGGCGACGCCTACGTACTGGGGCGCTCGGTGTTCGGGATGACCGCCGGCGCGACGCAGGTGCTCGGCTTCGCGGTCGGCGGCCTGCTGCTCGCGCTGGTCGGGTCGAGCGGCGCGCTGCTGTTCGCGGCGGCGACCGCGCTGGCTTCCGCCGTGGTCGTGCGCCTGGGCCTGGCGCCGGGGCCGCGCACCGAGCGCACCGGGTCGACCCGGGCCGAGGGCACGGTGCGCGCGACGCTGCGGGTCAATCGCGAACTGCTCGGCGATCGCACGGTGCGCGGCCTGCTGCTGGCCCAGTGGATCCCGGCCAACCTGGCCGTCGCCGCCGAGGGCGTGGTCGTCCCGTACTCCCCCGGTCACGCCGGTGTCCTGTACGGCTCGGCCGCCACCGGGATGTTGCTCGGCGACCTGGTGGTGGGGCGCTTCGTACGCCCGGCCCGCCGCGAGCGCCTGGCGCTGTGGCTCGCCCTGCAACTCGGCGTCCCGCTGCTGTTCTTCGCCGTGGGTCCGCCGCTGTGGGTGAGTGCCGGCCTGTTCGTCCTGTCCAGCGCGGGTCTGTCCTACCAACTCGGCCTGCAACGCCGCTTCCTGGAGGCCGTCCCGAAGGCCGGCACCGGCCAGGCGATGGGTCTGGCGATGACCGGCACGATGACCCTCCAGGGCCTCACGATGGCGGGCGCCGGAGCACTGGCCGGGGTGCTGGAACCGGCTCATGTGATCGTGCTGGTCGGGGCGGCGTCGATCGCCGGCACGCTGGCGATTCACCGGGTGCTGTTGCCGGGCCGGGTCGCGCGGGCGGTGATACCGGCTCCGGTGGCCGAACCGGGTCGGGTCGCCTGACCCCCGGACCCCACTCCCGATCGGGACCCGGGTCGATGAGGATCCCGGGTCCGGCCTTCGGCCGGAGCCCGGTGCGTTCGGGGGGCATCCGGGGGCGGCGTGGGAGGTGGTCGTTCGGGGAACCCCGGAGGGGTCCGGGAGGGCGCAACTCCGGAGGTTCCGGGAGGGCGCGAGCGTCCTCGGCGCATCGATCCGACATTCTGTGCGCCGGGATGTCGAGAACCGTCGGCCGGCTCCGACCCGGTTGCGAGTGGCCCGCCGGGGGGATTCGGGAGACCGATCCCGAGCACCCCCGATCGGGCCGCCGCCCGGATCGGACCGAGCGGGGGCGCGGACCGCGTGGATCGTGTGCACCGTGTGGGCCGACCCGAACAGACCAGAGCGACCAGGAGGCACCCGATGAAGTTCATGCTGCTGATCCACAACCGCCCGGGATTCGTGGAGGAACTCTCCGAGGCGGAGCGCACCGAGTTGTTCGGCGAGGTCGACGCCCTGATGGCGGAGCTGACCGCGTCCGGGGAACTGCTCGGCGGCGAGGCGCTCGCCGATCCGGCGCAGACCCGGACGGTCCGGGTCCGTGACGGTGTACCGGCGGTCACCGATGGCCCGTTCGTCGAGGCCAAGGAGCACTTCGCCGGCTATCTGCTGGTCGAGTGCGAGAGCACCGAGCGAGCCGTCGAGATCGCCGCACGCTGGCCGGACGCCCGGTACTGGGCGATGGAGGTACGCCCGGTGATGACGGATTCCGGGACGGAGATGTGAGCCCGGACGCGCACGTCGAGGGCCTGCTGCGGGAACTGACCCCGCAGGTCCTCGGCGTGCTCGTCCGCCGGCACGGCCAGTTCGACGCCTGCGAGGACGCGGTCCAGGAGGCGCTGCTGGCCGCCACCGTGCAGTGGCCCGAGGAGGGGATCCCGGACAGTCCCTGGGGCTGGCTGCTCACCGTGGCCGACCGGCGGCTGATCGACCACTGGCGCAGCGAGCGGGCGCGGCGCAACCGCGAGGAGCGGCTCGCCGCGCGAGCCCCGGCCGACGAGCACGTCTCGCCCGCACCCGACGACGACGCGCCCGGCAACCGCGACGACACGCTGACCCTGCTGTTCTTGTGTTGTCACCCCGCGCTGACGGGGGCCTCGCAGGTCGCCTTGACGCTGCGCGCGGTCGGCGGCCTGACCACCGCGCAGATCGCCGACGCGTTCCTGGTGCCCGAGTCCACCATGGCGCAGCGCATCAGTCGGGCCAAACAGCGGATCAAGGCCGCCGGCGGTCGGTTCGGCGGTGCGGTCGGGCCCGAGTCGATCGAGCGCCTGGGCGCGGTGCTGCACGTGCTCTATCTGATCTTCAACGAGGGCTACACCGCCGGCTCGGGCCCCGATCTGCTGCGCACCGACCTGACCGGCGAGGCGATCCGGCTGACCCGCGCGGTGCGCCGGTTGCGGCCGGACGACGGCGAGGTGTCCGGCTTGCTCGCGCTGATGTTGCTGACCGATGCCCGCCGGGCCGCGCGTACCGCCCGGGACGGCGGACTGATCCCGCTGGCCGAGCAGGACCGGAGCCGCTGGAACGCGGAGGCGATCCGCGAGGGCACCGAGTTGGTCACCGACGCGCTCACGTGGGGACCGCCGGGGCCGTACCAGGTGCAGGCCGCGATCGCCGCGGTGCACGCGGAGGCGGCGCACGCCGACGATACGGACTGGCCGCAGATCCTCGCGCTGTACCGACTGCTCGCGCACCTGTCGCCGGGCCCGATGGTCATCCTCAACCAGAGCGTCGCGGCGGCGATGGTGCACGGCCCCCGAGCCGGCCTGGATCTGCTCGACACACTGGCCGAGGACGAGCGGATGACCGGCCACCACCGTTTCTGGGCGGTCCGCGGCCATCTGCTCGAACTGGCGGGCGACGGCGAAGCGGCCCGGGAGGCGTACCGCACGGCTGCCCGCCGGACCACCAGCCTGCCGGAGCGGCGCTACCTGGAGATACGCGCGGCGCGGATGACCGGCGAGGGGTGATCCCGATGACCGGCGGGGTACCCGGGCACGGGGCACCTTCGCCCGCCCGTGCACCCGTTCGTGCAGGGGTTCGAAAACTTTTCCCGGGAATCCGCCGGGAGGTGTCGAGGACCGCGACCCGGCTCCGACCTCTCCGTGAGAACACCGAAGACCGACACTGCGGGAGCCCGACATGCGCAAGATCCTCTACATGGTCCACCAGTCGCTCGACGGTTACATCGAGGGCCCCAAGGGCGAATTCGACTGGCCGGTGATGGGCCCGGAGCTGTCCGACTTCGGGCAGACGCTGAACGCGGGGGTCGACACGTTCCTGTACGGCCGGGTCGTGTGGGAGATGATGGCCGGCTACTGGCCGAACGTCGAGACGATCTCCACCGACCCGCACGACCTGCGGTTCGCGCCGGTCTGGCGGGCGACCCGGAAGGTCGTCGTCTCGGCCACGCTGGAGCGGGCCGAGTGGGGCGCCGAGGTGATCGGCGCGAACCTCGCCGAGGACATCGCCGCGCTCAAGCGGGAGCCCGGCAAGGACATCCTGCTCACCGGCGGGGCCGGACTGGCCAACGCGCTCACCGGGCTCGGCGAGATCGACGAATACCTGGTCTTCGTGCACCCGGTGATCCTCGGCGGCGGCAAGCCGGTCTTCCGAGCCGACGAGACCCGGCACCCGCTGGCGCTGGTCGAGTCGCGGACGTTCGACGCGCGCACCGTCCTGCTGCGCTACGAACGAGTGGGCGAGTAGCGGTCGTTCCCGTTTCGGCGGCGGCCCCCGGCGGTTCGGCCCGGGAGCCGGCGGGCCGCGGCCCCCAGTCCTCGGCCCCCAGTCCTCGGCCCCCAGTCCTCAGCCCTCAGCCCGGAAGATTGCCGGCCGCGCGGTCGGCGAGCCAGCCGTCCAAGGCGGTTCGGGCCTCGGCGGCGTCCTGTTCGGTCAACGGGCGGGACTGGTGGGTGATTTCCAGGTGCACGCCGTTGGGGTCGAAGCAGTACACCGAGTACCAGACGCCTTCGTGGTCGATCGGGCCCCGGACCTCGACCCCGTGTCGACGGATCTGCTCGGCCATCGCGTCGACTTCGGCGACGGAGTCCACGGCGAGCGCGACGTGCCGGGTCCACCATTCGAGACCGTCGGGCACGGGCGCGTACGCCTTCGCCACGTCGAAGAACGCGATGCACTCACCGCTCGCGAGCGCGTAGAAGACGTGCAGGAAGGGCGCGGTGACCTCGCCGCTGCTGGTTGTCCGGGACTCTTCGCGGACCGCGCCCACGAGTTCGGCACCGACCGCCTCGGTCCAGAAGCGGTGTGTCGCGACCAGATCGCGGGTCTGGTAGGCGAGGTGGTTCAGCGCTACCGGTACGGCCATGCCGTGCTCCTGTTCGCCCGACGGTGAGCAACTTCGGTGCACCATGCACGATATCGAGAACACGGCCGTCCCGACACCGCGTCGACGACGACAACGGCGCGCCCGCCGCACCCGACGTCGCTTCCTCGAGTCGCCCGAACTCAGGGCGGCCCGCCGGCGGGCACGAGACCTTCCGGGTGATCGCCGAGGTGCTGGACTGCGGGGACCCGACCCGATAGCGGCCGACGCTTCCGGCGAACACCCACCGGTCCTGCCGGCGGTGCGCCGGAACCCTGTAGCCACCGCCCTCCGCCCGCCACCTGCCACCGGTCGGCGGTGGATCGGGGGGAGGCGCCGGCGCGTGGTTGTCGCACCCCTGGGTAGGTTTCGATCATGACTGCCTCAGCCGCCCGCCCGACACCGGGTCAGGATTCCGGCGGCCCCCGACCACCCGTCGGGACCGTCCCGTTGGCCCCGCGCCTGGCCTGGGCCGGAATCGCGCTACCCGTCTTCATCGTGGCCGCCACGCTGTGCGCCGTGGCCGCCGACATCGACTTGGCCGCCGCCCGAGCGTTGTGGATCCTTGCCGCGGCCCTCTGCGCGACCGCGGCCCTGATCGCCTGGGCCGACATCCTGGTCGTCGTACATCGTCGCCGCCCGGACCCCCGTGCCACCACGTCCGCCCCGCCGGTCGAGAACGCCGGACCCGCCTCGACGGCCGATTGAGAATGACCACCGCGGTTCGAAGCAAGCAGACGGCTCACCCGGGACGCGTCTGCCGGATCGGCGTGCGACTTCGCTGTGGCCGGCCGCGTGGTTGTGGGCCCGCGCGGTTGGCGCGGTGGGCCGCTACGCGTACGTGGGTGGCGCAGCGGGTGGTGCGGTAGCGCTGGGGGCTCGGCGGCCGGCGCCTTCTCGCTCGGGATGCCGGCCCCCGCCGAAGCGCCGGCCCCGGCCGAAGCCCCGCCTCAGCGCCGGGGCCGGCCCTCCTTCGGCTCCAGCAACTGCGCCCGCAGGGCCGTCAGTTGATGGGAGTGCTCGACCGAGCGGGTCTCGTCCAACGAGGCGACCGCCAGCAGCAGCGCGTCGCTGAGCACGATCGCGGACAGTGACTCGGCGGTTATGCCGGTCGGGGTGTGCGGCGCGTACAGGACCGCGTCCGCGGTGTCGGCCAGGCGTTCGACCAGTTCGTCGGTGACCACCACGATGCGGGCGCCGACCACCCGGGCGTGGTCCAGGAGCACCTCCATGTCGCGCAGGAAGCGGCCCGGGACGAACATCACCACCACATCCGCGTGGCGCAGCGTGAGTAGTTCGTCGGCCAGTCCGAAGCCCGTGGTGCCGACGAAGCGGGCCCGGCGGCCCATCCGGTTGAGCTTGAGCGCGAGGTGGCGGCCGGCCAGTTCGGAGGCGCCGACGCCGTACGCGAGCACCTCGCTCGCGTCGGCGAGCAACTGGGTGGCCAGCCGGAAGGCGTCCGCGTCGAGGTTGGCCCGGCCGTGCTCCAGTCGCTCGATCGCCTCGTCGTAGACCCGGGCCCGGATTCCGTCGAGGTCCTGGCCGACCTGGCTGATCCGCTGCCGGAGCCTGACCTCGGGGGCCACGTCCGTGCTGAAGTCGGCGGCGATGTCGCGCTTGAGCGCGGAGAGTCCGCCCAGGCCCAGTCGTTGCAGAGTGCGCACCACCGTGGCGTTGCTGACGCCGATGCTCGCGCCCAGGTCCTGCGCGCTGGCGAAGAGCACCTGCTCGGGGGAGCAGTTGGTCAGATAGCGGGCCACGTTCCGCTCGGCCGGCGACAGGTCGGCCCACTGATCGCGGATCGCCGCCCGGAGCCGAGCCAGCGCCGGATTCTGCGGTTGTTGTTCGCTCACGCCTCTTGACTCCCCGGTATCAACCATTACTCTCCTCATGCAACGTGCAATACATGTTACCGCGAACTCGTAATGAACATTACGACACGTGGTGCGACGAGCAGTGCGACGAGCGTTACGACACGTGTCACGACACGCGTCGCGGCGATCGTCACCGGACTCGCGGACCCCAGGACAGCGTGCAGCACCCGCAACGCTGCCGAACCCCCAGCACCCCAGGAGACGACGTGAGTGGCGTGTCCCTTCCCACCATCGAGATCGCCGGCGAGCCTCGAACCCGCGGTCGCCAGTACGGCGAAGGGGCGAGCGCGCTGATTCGTACCGCCGTCGACTACTACACCGAGGCCTTCGGCGCGGCCGGTGGCCTGACCTGGCGCCAGGTCACCGAGCGGGCCGAACACTGGCTCGCCCCCTCCCGCGCCTTCGCCCCCGACCTGGTCGAGGAGATGGCCGGGATCGCCGAGGGCGCCGGCCTCGACCTGCTCGACATCCTCGCGCTCAACGCCCGAGGCGAGATCATCTACGACGACACCTTCGCCGAGATGGGAGTACCCGCGCCGGCGGAGAATCCCGACGGCTGCACCTCCTTCGCGTTGCTCGACCAGGCCTCCGGTGACGGCCACGTGTACGCGGGCCAGAACTGGGACTGGCGCTACGGCGTGCGCGAGACGGTCATGGTCGTGCGTGTCGTGCAGCCCGGCAAGCCCACCGTGGTGATGCAGGTCGAGGCGGGCCAGATCGGCCGGCAGGGTGCCAACTCGGCCGGCATCGCGCTCAACGCCAACGGCCTCGGCGGGCGCTTCGACCACGCCGTCGGCATCCCGCAGACGCTGATCCGCCGCCGGGTGCTGGACTGCGCCAACCCGGCCGAGGCGCTCGACGTGCTCTTCCGCACCCGCGCGCACATCGCCAGCAACGCCCTGCTCACCCACCGCGAGGGTTTCGCGATCGACATCGAGACCACCCCCGGCGCGAACGGCTGGATGTACCCCACCGACGGCCTGCTCGTGCACGGCAACCACTACCAGGCCTTCATGCCGGCGCAACTGGCCGCGAGCTACCGTCCCTCGGCTCCGGATTCGCTGCTTCGCGTACCGCGCGCCGAGGCCGGACTGCGGCGCTGCCGGGACGCCGGCGACCCGGCCGAGACCCGCAAGCTGATCCACGCCGCGATGTCCGACCACCTCGGCTACCCCGAATCGTTGTGCACCCACCCGGATCCGGCCCGACCGGCGGTCCGGCAGTGGGCGACGCTGCTCTCCAGTTGCGTCGACCTGACCACGGGCGAATACCGCGTCACCGCCGGCACCCCGTGCGACCACGAATACGAACTCCTGCCCTGGAACCTGCACGACGGACCCGGCGGCGCCTGAAGGCCCCGCCCCGGCGGCGCCCGGAGGCCACCCGCCCCGACAGCGCCCGGAAGCCACCGGCTCCCGTGGCGCCCGAAGCCCACACCCGTCCCGGGCCGCGCCCGAAGCACGCCCGCCCCGGCGCCCCACCCCACCCTCCCCCCGCATCCCCCGGAGAGTCGCATGTCCCGCACTCGCACCCTCACCGCGCTCGGACTGGCCGCCCTGCTCGGCCTGACCACCGCCTGTTCCGCCAAGAACGCCGGCGGCAACAACGCGGCCGGCGCCCCCGGCAAGCCCGCCGACCTCGCGCTGACCGACACCACCGCCAAGGCCGCCGGCGCGGTGGACAACGTCAAATGGCTGCTGGCCAAGGAACCCAAGTCACTGGACCTGGACGTCAGATCCGACAGCGACTCCAACGCGGTGCTCGCCAACGTCTGCGAACGACTGTTCCAGACCCAGCCCGATCTGAGCATGCGCCCGCACCTGGCCGACTCGGGCATCTACACCGACCCCACGACGCTCGTGCTCAAGCTGCGCGCCGGCGTCACCTTCCACGACGGTTCGCCGATGACCGCCGACGACGTGGTGTGGAGCCTGCGCCGGCACGCGGCCGACGGCAACAACGAGTCGGACGAGTTCGAGCGCGTGCAGTCCATCGAGCGCACCGGCGACGCCGAGGTCACCGTGCGGCTCAAGGAGCCCGACGCGCTGTTCACCAAGGCGCTGGCGGGCAACGCGGGCATCGTGCTCGACCGCGAGCAGGCCGAGCCCGCGGGCAAGGACTACGGCACGCCCGGGCGCACCGACGCCTGCTCGGGGCCGTACACGCTCAAGGAGTGGAAGGCCGGCAGCCGGATCACCCTGGAGCGCTACGACGCCTACTGGGACAAGTCCCGCAAGCCGCTGGTGCGTTCGGCCACCTTCGGTTGGGCGGACGAGAACGCCATGGTCAACAGCATGACCACCGGCGCCGCCGACGGCACCTACCTCACCACGATGAGCGCGGTGCCGCCGCTGGCCGGCAACGGCGCGCTCACCGTCTCCTACGGCTCCTCCTCACGTGCCTGGACGCTGATCCCCACCGAGCGCGGCGGGATGAAGGACCCGCGCGTGCGGCGCGCGCTCTCGCTCGCGCTGGACCGCCAGGGCATCGCCAAGGCCGCCTTCGCCGGACTCGCCACGCCGTGGAAGACCCCGCTGGGACCGGGCGCGTGGGGCTACGAGAAGGCCACCTTCCAGGCCGGCTACGACGCACTGCAAGGCGCTCCGGCGCAGCCCACCGCCGCCGACCTGGACGCGGCGAAGAAGCTGATCGCCGAGGTCGGCCCCGCCGCGCCGACCCTGGTGGTCGCCAACGACGGCACGCCCACCCGCAACCTGATCGCCAACGCGGTGGTGGACGCCGCCCGCAGAATCGGCCTCAAGGCCGAGATCAAGACCATGTCGGGCGCGGACTTCACCTCGCTGTACACCGACCAGGCGCTGCGCAAGAGCGTCGACATGTTCGCCGACGACTGGTACATCTCCAAGGCCGACCCGGCCGGCTTCTACGACAACGCGCTCACCGGCTCGAACAACAACTGGGTCGGCTTCAGCTCGCCCGAGTACGACAAGGTCGTCAACGAGGCACTGCGTACCACCGACGACGCGGCCCGGGCCAAGCTGCTGGTGGAGGCCGAGCGCCGGTTCACCGCGGACGCGGTGTGGTTGTCGCTGGTCCAGGTGCCCAACGTGCTGATCACCAGCGCCAAGCTGACCGGCGCGCCGGCCTCGATGGCCAACGTCGCCTACCCGTGGCTGGCCGACCTCGGCGCCAAGGGCTGATCCCACCAAGCCCGTTCCCGTCGCCTTCGGAGGTGTCACCACCATGCCCGCCCGCGCCCTGCGCATCACCCTTGGGCTGCTCGTCACCCTGTTCGCCGCGTCCTTCGTGATCTTCGGCGCGATCTACGCCGCCCCCGGCGATCCGGCCGCGTTCCTGGTCGGCGGACAGGAGGACGCGACGCCCGAGAAACTGGCCGCCGTCCGGGCCGCCTACCACCTCGACGACCCGCTGTGGGTGCAGTACGGGGACTGGATCGGCGGCGTCCTGCACGGCGACCTCGGCCGCTCGATGCAGTACCACGACCAGGTTGCGGACCTGGTGTCCTCGCGCGTGCCCACCACGCTGTTCCTGGTCTGCTATTCCGCCGTGCTGTTCGTGGTGGTCGGGATCGCCCTCGGCGTGTTGTCCGCGGTGCGCGGCGGGCGGGTCGACTCGATCATCGTCGCCGTCACCACGCTGCTCGCGTCCATCCCCAAGTTCGTCAAGGCCCTGGCCCTGGTCGCCTTCCTCGGCGTGCAGTTGGGCTGGTTCCCGGTCACCGGCGCCGGTGAGGGCTTCGGCGACCGGCTCTACCACCTCACGCTGCCGGCGCTCTCGCTCGCGCTGGGCGAACTCGCCGTGGTCAGCCGGGTGACCCGGCAGAGCATGCTGGAGCAGTACGCGCAGGACCATGTCACCGTGGCCCGTGCGGCGGGCCTGTCCGAGTTCAAGGTGATCCGTCGACATGTGCTGCGCAACGCGCTGGCGCCGGTGGTCACCATGTGCGGCCTGATCACCGCGAGCCTGTTCGCGGGCACCGTGGTGGTGGAGACCGCGTTCGGGATCAGCGGGATGGGCTCGCTGCTGGTCCAGGCGATCAACACGCACGACTTCCCGGTCACCCAGGCCGTGCTGCTGCTCATGGTGCTCGCGTACATGCTCGTCACCACGCTCGTCGACCTCGTCCACCCGCTGATCGATCCGCGGGTGCGCCTCGAAGGAAGCGCCGCATGACTCTTCTCCAAGCCGGCGCGCGGCCCGTCCCGGCGGCGCCCTCGAAGCCGGCCCGTCCCAGAAAGCGGACTTGGCCGATCTCGTTCCGGATCGCGGCCGGATTCCTGCTGCTGACCGCGTTGGCGGCGGTCCTGGCGCCGCTGGTGGCGCCGTACGAACCGGACGCGATCGACCTGAACGCCTCGCTCGCGGTGCCGGACGGCGCGCACGTGTTGGGCACCGACCAGTCCGGGCGGGACCTGCTCTCGCGGGTGCTGCACGGCGCCGGGCCGAGCCTGGTGGCGCCGCTGGCGCTGCTCGCGCTCGCGTCGGTGATCGGCATCGCGCTGGGCACGCTGGCCGCGTGGCACGGCGGCTGGGTGGACGCGTTCGTCTCGCGCGTCACCGACGTGATGTTCGCCTTTCCCGGGCTGTTGTTCGTGATCCTGATCGTGTCGGTGTTCGGCGACGGGCTGACCACCGCGGTGATCGCGCTCGCGCTGGCCTATTCGCCGGTGGTGGCGAAGTACACCCGCAGCATCGCGCTGGCCGAGCGGGCCAAACCGTACATCGACGCCTACCGGGTGCAGGGCATGGGCGGATTCGCGATCTGCGTACGGCGGTTGGTGCCCAACCTGGCGCCGTCGCTGATCGGCTACCTGGTGCTGATGTTCGGTCAGGTACTGATGGGCATGGCCACGCTCAGCTACCTGGGCTTCGGCGCCCAGCCGCCGAGCTCGGAATGGGGCCTGATGGTCAAGGAGGGGCAGGCCGCGCTGGTGCAGGGCGCGTTGTGGCCTGCCCTGGTGCCCGGCACCGCGATCGCCCTGGTCGTGGTGGCCTTCAATGTCGTCGGCGTGCGGATCTCCGACCGCCTGGGGGTGAGGGAACGTTGATGGTCGAAAACAAGACGGACGCGGTGGACGAACTGCTGGAGATCCGGGACCTGACGGTCGAACTCCCGGGCACGGGCGCGCGACGCCCGGTGCTGGACGGGGTGGACCTGCGGGTGCGCCGGGGCGAGGTGGTCGGCCTGGTCGGCGAGTCCGGATCGGGCAAGTCCACCACCGCCAAGGCAGTGTTGCGGATGCTCCCGCGCGACGCGCACGTCCACGGCCGGGTGGACGTGGCCGGGCGTGACGCGCTCACCCTCGACACCGGCGAACTGCGCGAACTGCGGGCCCATCGGGTGGCTATGGTGCACCAGGACCCGCGCTCCTCGCTCAACCCGGTGCGCCGGATCGGCGACTTCCTGACCGAACGACTGATCCACACCCTGGACCGGCCGAAGGCGCAGGCGTATGCCGAGGCGCTGCGCCTGCTGGAGGCGGTCGGCATCGTGCGCCCGGCCGAGCGGTTGCGGCAGTTCCCGCACGAACTGTCCGGCGGGATGCTCCAGCGGGTGGTGATCGCGGCGGCGCTCGCGGGCGATCCGGAACTGCTGCTCGCGGACGAGGCGACCAGCGCGCTGGACGTGACCACGCAGGCCGAGATCCTGGCCATCCTGCGCGAGCACCGGACCGGGCGCGGCCTGGGTCTGCTGTTCATCACGCACGACCTGCACCTGGCGGCGGCCTACTGCGACCGGGTGTACGTGATGTACGCGGGGCGCGTGGTCGAGGAGCGCACCGCCGCGAGCCTGTTCGAGGATCCGCGTCACCCGTACACCGCCGGTCTGTTGGCCTGCACGCCCGAGCTGGGCGACCCGCGCCCGATCCGGCCCATCCCCGGCCGGCCGCCGTCGCTGGACGACGCCTTCCCCGGCTGCCCGTTCGTGGCGCGTTGTCCGGTGGCGGAGACCGCGTGCGAGACCTGGCGGCCGGTCGCCCGCGAACTTCCCGACGGCGGCCGGGTGACGTGCCGCCGCACCGACCTGGACCACCCCGCGGAGAAGGTGCTCGGATGACCACCCCTGCTCTTGAAGTACACGGCCTGTGCCGCGAGTTCGCGCTCCCGGGTCGGCGCGCAGAGCGCACGGTCGCGGCGTCCGACATCTCCTTCACCGTGCCGCCGGGCGGCTCGCTCGGCCTGGTCGGCGAGTCCGGTTCGGGCAAGACCACGATCGCGCGGATGCTGGTCGGGCTGATCCGTCCGGACGCGGGCACCATCGCGGTGGACGGGCGCCCGCGAGCGGCGCGGGCCAAGGGCGGTCCGGAACGACTGCGTCGGGCCCGGGAGATCCAGATGGTCTTCCAGGACCCGTACGTCTCGCTGGACCCCAGGCTCACCGCCGCCCAGTGCGTGGCCGGCGTCCTGCGGCTGCACGGCGAGGCGGATCGCGATCGACGAGTGCGCGAACTGCTGGACCAGGTCGGTCTGGGCACCCGCGAGGCCGACGCCCGGCCGCACCGACTCAGCGGCGGGCAGCGGCAACGGTTGTCCATCGCCCGGGCGTTGGCGGCCCGGCCCAGGGTGCTGGTGCTGGACGAGGCGGTCTCCGCGCTGGACGTGTCGATCCAGGCGCAGATCCTGCACCTGCTCACCGAACTGCGCAAGGAGACGAACGTCGCGTTGGTCTTCGTCAGTCACGATCTCGCGGTGGTTCAGCAGGTCACCGACGACATCCTGGTGCTGTATCGGGGGGTCGCGGTGGAACAGGGACCCACCGCCGACATCCTGACCGACCCGCGCCACGCGTACACCCGCCTCCTGGTCGGATCCGCCCCGCGTCCGGGCTGGGACCCGGCCTCGGTGGCCGGATTGCGCAAGGCACTCACCGTGTGAGCAGGGTGCGCGGAGAGCGGTGAAAAACGGGCGTGGGGACGGGAATCGGACCGCTGCGGAGCGTAACCGGTTGGGGACGGCGAGGTAAACGGAGTCGGATCGCGGGGAAAACCTTGACACGCTCTATTGGTCTGGACCACTTTGGCCTAGACCATTAGCGCGCAGGGCGGGCTGACGCGCACGCGGTCGCACGACTTCCACCTACATCGCTTCTCCACGCACGGAGGCAGTAGTGGCACGCGTTTCGCACGTTCCGCGAGCGAAGTCCCCTCGCCGCGGACACCCCACCCTCGCCGCACTCGCGGCGCTCACCCTGGCCGGCGCCGGACTGACCGTCGCGGTCGCCGGCAGCGCGCAGGCCGCGGACAACCTGGTGAGCAACCCCGGCTTCGAGAACGGCCTCGCCGGCTGGACCTGTTCGGCCGGTTCCGGGGCCTCGGTGAGCACTCCGACGCATGCCGGCACCGGCGCGCTCAAGGCCACTCCGGCGGGCTCCGACAACGCCCGTTGCGCACAGACGGTCACGGTGCTGCCCAACTCGGCCTACACGCTGAGCGCCTGGGTCCAGGGCAGCTACGTGTACCTGGGGGCAACGGGCACCGGCACCACCGACCCGTCCACCTGGACGCCGGGTGCCGGAACGTATCAGCAACTCACCACCACGTTCCGCACCGGCGCCTCGACCACCTCGGTCACCGTCTACACGCACGGCTGGTACGGCCAACCGGCCTACTTCGCCGACGACATCGTGCTCTCCGGCCCCGGCGGCAGCACCCAGATCCCGGCGGTGCCCACCGGCCTGGCCGCCGGCGCGCCGACCTCGTCGAGCGTGCCGCTGTCGTGGAACCCCGTTCCCGGCGCCACCGGTTACAACGTGTACCAGAACGGCACCAAGGTGCAGTCGGTGACCGGGACCACCGCGAACATCACCGGGTTGACCCCCTCGACCGCGTACGGCTTCCAGGTCAGCGCGACCAACTCGGCGGGCGAGTCGGCCAAGTCGGCGACGGTCACCGCGACCACCACCGGCGGCGGCACCCAGATCCCGGCCACCCCCACCGGCCTCGCGGCCGGCGCGCCGACCGCCTCCAGCGTCCCGCTGTCGTGGAACTCCGTTCCCGGTGCCACCGGTTACAACCTCTATCAGGACGGCACCAAAGTGCAGTCCGTGACCGGGACCGGCGCGACCGCCGGCGGTCTGACCGCGTCCACCTCCTACAGCTTCCAGGTCAGCGCGACCAACGCGGCGGGCGAGTCGGCCAAGTCGGCCGCGGTGACCGCGACCACCACCGGCGGCGGGGGCGGCGGCCAACTGCCCAAGCACGTACTCACCGGCTACTGGCAGAACTTCAACAACGGCGCGACCGTGCAGACCATCGCCCAGGTGCCCGCCGAGTACGACATCATCGCCGTCTCCTTCGCGGACGCCACCGGCACCCCGGGCGGCGTCTCGTTCACCCTGGACCCGGCGCTGAACTACTCCGAGGCGGCGTTCAAGGCCGACATCGCGGCCAAGAAGGCGGCCGGCAAAAAGGTGATCATCTCGGTCGGCGGCGAGAAGGGCACCGTCTCGGTCAACAGCTCCGCGTCGGCGACCAACTTCGCCAACACGTTGTACACACTGATCCAGAACTACGGGTTCGACGGTGTGGACATCGACCTGGAGAACGGCATCAACTCCACCTACATGACCCAGGCGCTGCGCTCGCTGTCCGGCAAGGTCGGCGCGGGCCTGGTGATCACCATGGCGCCGCAGACGCTGGACATGCAGTCCACCGGCACCGAGTACTTCAAGACCGCGCTGGCGATCAAGGACATCCTGACCGTCGTCAACACCCAGTACTACAACAGCGGCGCGATGCTCGGCTGTGACGGCAAGGTGTACAGCCAGGGCACGGTCGACTTCATGACCGGCCTCGCCTGCATCCAGCTCGAAGGCGGCCTGGCCCCCTCGCAGGTCGGCCTCGGTCTGCCCGCGTCGCCGCGCGGCGCCGGATCCGGCTACGTGCCCCCGAGCGTGGTCAACAACGCGCTCGACTGCCTGACCAAGGGCACCGGCTGCGGCACGTTCAAGCCGAGCAAGACCTACCCGGGTCTGCGCGGTGCGATGACCTGGTCGACCAACTGGGACGCCCTGAACGGCAACCAGTTCTCCAACACGGTCGGCCCGCACCTCGACACGCTCCCGTAGCGCGTCGCGCCCGGGCCGGACCACGCGACCGGCCCGGGCGCGGCCCCATCCCGCTCGGCCCGGGCCGGCCCCCGCTCGGCCGGCCCGGCTCAGCTCAACCACGCTCGGTCCCGCCCCGCCCAGTCCCGTTCCGACCACGCGAGGATTCCCATGTCCGGATCCACCAGCGTTCGTCCCCCCAAACGGCTGCGCCCCCTCGTGGCCGCGGCAAGCACCGCCCTGTTGACCGCCGCCATGCTCACCGCCGCCGGCGGCACCGCCGACGCGGTCGATGCCGCCGAACTCGTCCGCAACGGCGGCTTCGAGTCCGGCATGTCCGACTGGACCTGTAGCGCCGGCAGCGGAGCCACCGTCAGCACCCCAGTGCACGGCGGCACTTCCGCCCTGAAGGCGACCCCGGCCGGCAGCGACAACGCGCGCTGCGTCCAGACCGTCACCGTGCAACCCTCCTCCGACTACGTGATCTCCGGCTGGGTACGCGGCAGTTACGTATACATCGGCGCGAGTGGCACCGGCACCACCGACCCGGCCACCTGGACCGGCTCCGCGCCGGACTGGACCCGGCTGACCACCACGTTCCGCACCGGCCCCAACACCACGTCGGTGACCCTGTACACGCATGGCTGGTACGGCACCGGCGCCTACTACGCCGACGACCTGGCCCTGACCGGCCCCGGCGGCGGCACCCAGATCCCGGCGGTGCCCACCGGGCTCGCGGCGGGCACGCCGACCGCCTCCAGCGTGCCGCTGTCGTGGACCGCGGTGCCCGGCGCGACCGGCTACAAGGTCTACCGCGACGGGGTGTTGGCCCAGACGGTCACCGGCACGAGCGCGACCGTCACCGGCCTGACCCAGGCGACGACGTACGGCTTCCAGGTCAGCGCCACCAATTCGGCCGGCGAATCGGCCAAGTCGGCGACCGTGAGCGCGACCACCTCCGGCGTCGTCGTGGTCCCGGCCACCCCCACCGGCCTGGCCGCCGGTACGCCGACCGCCACGACCGTGCCGCTGTCGTGGACCGCGGTGCCCGGCGCGACCGGCTACAACGTCTACCGCAACGGCACGTTGGCCCAGACGGCGACCGGGCCCAGTGCCACGGTGACCGGACTCACCCCGGCCACCGCCTACAACTTCCAGGTCAGCGCGACCAACTCGGCGGGCGAGTCGGCCAAGTCGGCGGCCGTCACGGCGACCACCGGCACCGACGGCGGAGGCGGCCAACTGCCCCCGCACGCGCTGGTCGGCTACCTGCACGCGAGCTTCGCCAACGGGGCGGGCTACACGAAAATGGCCGACGTACCCGCGAGTTGGGACGTGATCAACCTGTCCTTCGGCGAGCCGACGTCGGTCACCTCCGGCGACATCCGGTTCGTGCGCTGCCCGGTCACCGAGTGCCCGAGCGTGGAGAGCGACGCCGACTTCAAGGCCGCCATCAGGGCCAAGCAGGCGGCCGGCAAGAAGGTGCTGATCTCGATCGGCGGGCAGAACGGCCAGGTGCAACTGTCCACCACCGCCGCGCGGGACAAGTTCGTCGAATCGGTCGGCAGGATCATCGACGAATACGGACTGGACGGCCTGGACATCGACTTCGAGGGCCACTCGCTGTCGCTGAACACCGGCGACACCGACTTCAAGAACCCGACCACACCGGTGATCGTCAACCTGATCTCGGCGGTCAAGACGCTCAAGGCCAAGTACGGCAGCCGATTCGTGCTCACCATGGCGCCCGAGACGTTCTTCGTGCAGATGGGTTACCAGTACTACGGGTCGGGACAGTGGGGCGGCCAGGACCCGCGCTGTGGTTCCTACCTGCCGGTCATCTACGCCCTGCGCGACGACCTGACCCTGCTGCACGTCCAGGACTACAACTCCGGCTCGATCATGGGCCTGGACAACCAGTACCACAGCATGGGCGGTGCCGACTTCCACATCGCGATGACGGACATGCTGCTCGCCGGCTTCCCGGTCGCGGGCAACACCAACAACGTGTTCCCGGCACTGCGGCCCGAACAGGTCGCGATCGGCATGCCGGCCTCGGTCCAGGCGGGCAACGGCTGGGTGTCCACCACCGAGGTGAACAAGGCACTCGACTGCCTGACCAAGGGCAGCAACTGCGGAAGCTACACGCCACGCGGCGGCGTACGGCCGAACCTGCGCGGGCTGATGAGCTGGTCGATCAACTGGGACCGATTCAACAACCTCGAGTTCTCCCGCAACTTCGACAACTACTTCGGTAGCTGACCGGAGCACGGTTCCGCCGCTGGGGCGTGCCCCGGCCCGATCCACCCGATGCGACTCGGCTGCCGCCGTCCCCCGGCAGCCGAGTCTCCCGAAGCGACCCCCGCCGCCGGCACCCACGAGAGACCGGCGGCGGGCCGGTCCACCCCGCGTCCGGCGCGCCGGCCATTGTTCCCGTCGACCCGATGCGGCACCATCCGGCGGCATGGACATAGCGATGACCCTGCCGACCATGCTGCCCCACGGACGCGACGAGGTACTGCGCTGGTGTCGCGGCATCGACGAGGGTCCGTGGTCGAGCCTCGCGGTACCGGAGCGCATCACCTACACCAGCCACTCGCTCACCGTGCAACTCGCCGCGGCCGCCGCGCTGACGGAGCGGGTCCGGCTGTGGACCACGATCGTGATCCTGCCGTCGCACAACGCGGTCCGGATGGCCAAGGACCTGGCCTCGGTGGACCGACTGAGCGCGGGACGACTGACCGTCGGGATCGGGGTCGGCGGTCGTGAACAGGACTACCGCGCGGTCGGCGCCCCGTTCGAGCGGCGTTGGCAACGCATGGACGACCAGGTCGCGACGATGCGCTCGATCTGGGCCGGCGAGCCGCCCGCACCCGACCTGGAACCGGTCGGACCGCCCCCGATCCAGGCGGGCGGACCGCCGCTGGTCGCCGGGGCCATGGGCCCGATGGCGACCGCCCGGGCGGCGCGTTGGGCCGCCGGCGTCGACGACGGCTCCGCCGTGGCGGCACCGGATCCCGACACGCTGCGCGACGTCGCCGAGCGGGTCCGGGGCGCGTGGCGCGACGCGGGCCGCACCGACCGACCACACCTGTCCACGAGCCTGTGGTACGCCCTGGGTACCGACGCCGAATCCCGGCTGCGCGCCTACGCGTTCGACTATCTGAAGGTCTTCGGTGAGCAGATCGGCGAGGCCGTCGCCGAGAACGTCACCGCGTACACGCCCGAGGCGCTGCGCAAGGCCGTCGACACCGTCCGCGAGGCCGGTTTCGACGAACTCTTCCTGGTCCCCACCACGGCGGACCCCGACGAACTCGAGCGCACGCGCGAGGCGTTGGAGTCCTAGGACACGCCCCGGACGCACGGACCGCGAAGTGCCGGGATCCCACCGGCGGGAGCACTCCGGCCGGTGGGTGCCCGCGGCGGTGCCGGCTACGGAACGAGCCAGGTGCCGTCGCGCAGGAGGTCGCGGCCCTTGATCTCGTTGGCCTCGCGCCAGGCCTGGACCAGACGCGGACGGACCCGGAAGTAGTGGTAGGACGTGGTGAGTACACGCGGATCGAAACCGATCCTGGCGGCGAACGTGTCGCCGAGGTCGTCGGCGATGTCCGCCGCCGGGAACGCCTCGGCGGTGGCCTCGATCAGCACTACGTCCCGAGTGGGTCCGATACCGAGCCGCAGGGTGCCGCCGGCCAGCAGGTTGCGAGCGGTGGGGCTCGCCGAGGCGGTGGCCATCAGCAGCGTTTCGCCCTCCCACAGGAAGGACAGCGGTACCAGGTACGGCGTTCCGGTCTGCGCGTCGGCGGTGGCCACCCACGCGTCGACGTCGTTCTCGAGCCGATCGAGGGTGTCCTGCTTGCGCTGCTCGGCGGTACGGGCGGAGGGTGGCGGTGGGGTCACGATGACGGTGCCTCCGGATCGGTGCTCTCGGCTGTCGGGCGGTTCTCGCGAGTGATCGTCGCGAGTGATTGTCGCGAACGGATCTTCCGGCGATCGATCATGCCGGATACGGACCCGTGAAGGTCGGCACTCCGGACGCCCCGGCAGCGCCACGCCGCAGATGCGATCCGACCCGCGTCCCGCCCGCCAGGCCCCGACCCGCCAGGCCCCGACCCGCCGCGCTCAGCTCACCCGGTGGCCGAACTCGGTCGCGAGCGCGTCGAGTTCGGGCGTACCGAACTCCGCCTTCAGCGCCTCGAACGTGACCACCTTGTCGTCCCCGAAGCGGCGGATCCTGGCCGCGAACGTGTCGGGGCGCAGGAAGCGCGGCGGATTCGACTTGCTGTGGAACTTGTCCGCGTACATCACCAGCCGCTCCTCGGCGGACTCCGCGACGTAGTCGTCGACCGGGATCGGCAACTGTTGGCTCACCACGTCGTGTCGGGTCAATCCGACACCCGTGTGGCACGAGCAGAAGCGGTGCAGCGAGTCGTCCAGGCCCTCCTTGCGCAGGATCTCCGCACCGAGCAGCCCGTGGCGCACGTAGTTGGCGCCGTCCAGTCGGCCGTTCTCGTCGTAGAGGCGGTAGACCCCGATGTCGTGCAGCAGACACCCGGCCCGGACCAGATCGCGGTCCACGTCCGCGCCGCCGGGGCCGGCCGTCAGGTGATCGGCGATCCGCCAGACGATGTGGCAGTGCGTGTGCACCTTCTCGAAGATCGCCCGGCTCGGTGCGTAGGCCTTGTGCAGTGCGGTGATCTCGGCGACCGTCGGAAGTTGTGCCATTCGGGGAGCCTAACCGAGAGGCCGTCGGGTTTGTCCCCATGGGCGGCGGGCCCGCGTGGCGGCAACTGCCCGCGGCGCGACCGGCCGTCCCGTCGGGGGCTCGGCGCCGTGCCGGGAACGGTCCCGGAATGCGCCGTGTGCCCGTGTGAACGTGGCTTCACGCAGCGCGAGTTCGATGTTCGGCCGCCCCGACGGGTACCCTCGTGGTTGCCTGATGTTCGCCCGGTCGATCCTGCGGGGGCATCCCGGGATCGGGCAACGTGGAGGGGCGACGGCCGGCGACGTGCTCGCACGCTCGGGCGGGTCCGTCCGCGACCGACGGCCATCCCAGCGAACCAGGACACCGCGATGACCCCGACCACGCTCGCAGGGCGCGCTCCCGCCGGGCGCACCGACCACCACACGTTCATCGCGATCGAGGGACCGCCCGGAGCCGGCGGCGCCGCGCTGGCGGACACCCTCGGCACCGCGCTCGGTTGTACGCCGATCGCCGGGCGCGCCGAATCGATCCGCCTGGATGCCCGACCCGGCTACGGCCTGGGCCTGGCCGGGCTGCTCCGGGCCGACGCGCTCGTCAAGCGGCAGCGGCCGGCCGGGCCGGTGGTCGTGCACACCTGGGCGGCCGGAGTCGCCGCCGACGGTGCGGCGATCTACCGCGCCGACGGGACCCGGCTCAGTGCCCAGGTCGCCGAGTACCGGGCCGTGTTGGAGCAGCCGACCGTCACCGTCCACCTCACCGGGTCGGCCCGCACGCTGCGCGACCGGTTGTCCGCGCAGCAGGTGCTGTCCGCCGACGACCGGGGCTGGCTCACCCGCCGGGGCGCGCTCGAACGGGTCGCGGAGGCGCACGTCGCGCTCGCGCTCGAGGCAGATCCCCGGCACGCGATCGTGGTCGACATCGACGGATGCGGTTCGCGGTCGGTGGCGGACGTGGTGTTCGCCGGACTGCACGCGCGCGAGATCGGGGTCGTGGACGCGGCATAGGTCGTCGCGGGCCCGGCCGGCGATGGTGCCCCGGACCCCGGAGGAGTGCACGTCGCCCGGCGCAGCACCCGACGCCCACCGCGGCGGTCTCCCGTAAGGTGCCGCGCATGAGCGGTGAGATGGGGCTGCGGGAGCGGAAGCGGTTGCGGATGGCGGCGAACATCTCCGACGTCGCGATCGGATTGTTCCTGGCCAGGGGCTTCGACGCGGTGTCGGTGGCCGAGGTCGCCGAGGCCGCGGAGGTCTCCAAACCGACGCTGTTCCGGTACTTCCCGACCAAGGAGGACCTGGTGCTGCATCGGTTCGCCGACCACCGGGACGAGGCCGGCCGGGTGGTGGCCGGGCGACCCGAGGACGTCTCCGCGCTGACGGCGCTGCGCCGCCACTTCCTGGCCGGGCTGGATCGGCACGATCCGGTGACCGGACTCAGCGACGACCCGCAGGTACTGGCCTTCCACCGACTGCTGTACGGAACCCCCGCGCTGCTCGCCCGCGTGTTCGCGTACACCGAGGGCGCCGAGGAGGCGCTGGCCGCCGCGCTGGGCGGCCCGGACGAGGTCGAGGCGCGCCTGGCGGCCGGCCAGATCATCGCGGTGCAACGGATCCTGGCTCGGGAGAACTGGCGGCGGATCGCGGCGGGCGAGCGCGCGGCGGACCTGCGCGCGGTGGCCGGCGCGACCGCGGAACGGGCCTTCGACCAACTGGAGGCGGGGCTGACCCGCTACGGAAGCGTTACTCGGTAACATATTTAACCGAGTTGCATTACCCTGGTCGGTATGACGTCACTCGATGCCGCACTCGATGCCGCACTCGATGCCGCACTCGATGCCGAACTCGGTCGGGAACGCGACTACCACGAGGTCTGCCGCGAGGCGATGGCCGCGATGGTCGCGGGCGCCGCCGAACACGTCGTCACCGGTGCCGACGTCTCCGCGTCCGGCGCGGACGCCGAGGCGCTGGGCTACACGCTGCGCAGCCGCGCCAAGGAGATGGGCGAACTCGCGCAGACCCCGCTGTTCTTCGGCCGACTCGACTTCGCCGGGACGGCGGCGGCGGGCGAGCACCGCGGTCGCCGCTACCACATCGGCCGGCGCCGGATCACCACCGACCTGGCCGCCCCGCCGCTGGTGGTCGACTGGCGCGCGCCGATCTCCCGGGCCTTCTACCGGGCGAGCGCCCGCGACCCGCAGGGCGTCGCGGTCCGCCGCCGGTTCGGCTGGGCGCCGTGGAGCACGGGCGCCGCCGAGGACCTGACCAGCCTGGAGGACGAACACCTCGACGCCCGGCCCGCACCCGGCGCGAGCGCACCCGGCGTCCCCGGCGCGATCCTGGCCGGCGAAATCGGCCGGCCCCGGGTCGGCCCCATGCGCGACATCGTCGCCACCATCCAGCCCGAGCAGGACGACCTGGTCCGCCGCGACCTGACCGCCTCCATCTGCGTCCAGGGCGCCCCCGGCACCGGCAAGACCGCCGTCGGCCTGCACCGCGCGGCCTACCTCCTCTACACCCACCCGCAACGCCTGCAACGCGGCGGCCTGCTGATCGTCGGCCCCAACCGGGCCTTCCTGCACTACATCGCCGAGGTGCTGCCCGCCCTCGGCGAGACCGGCATCCGCCAGGCCACCATCGACGACGAGGTCGGCCGACACCCGATCCGGGCCCGGGACGAACCGGCCGCCGAACTGGTCAAGCACGACGCCCGGATGGCCGGCGTGCTGCGTCGTGCGCTCTACGCGCGGATCGCCCCGCCCGGCGAACCGGTCGCCGTACCGGACGGCTCCTATCGACGGCGGATCACCCTGGAGGAGCTGGCCGAGATCGTCGAGGGGGTACGCGCCGAGGACACCCCCTACCAGGTCGGCCGGGAGCGGGTCCGGGCCCGCGCGGTGGCCGTGCTGCAACGCCAGGCCGAGCGCAACTCCGGCCCGCCGACCGGTGATTGGCTGCGCCGAATGGGCCGATCCAAGGCGGTCGGCGGCTTCGTCGACCGGTGCTGGCCGCAGACCGGCCCGGAACAGGTCCTGGCCGGGATCCTCGCCGACCCGGACGCGCTGGCCGCCGCGGCGGACGGCATCCTCACCGCCGACGAGCAGCGCGTGATCGGCTGGGCGAAGCCGCCGCGTTCGTGGCGCAGTGCCCGCTGGTCGGCCGCCGACCTGGTGCTGCTCGACGAGGTCGCCGGGCTGATCGAGCGCCCGGCCGGCTACGGCCACGTGGTGATCGACGAGGCCCAGGACCTGTCCCCGATGCAGTGCCGCGCGTTGGCCCGCCGGATCGGCTTCGGTTCGGTCACCGTGCTCGGCGATCTGGCCCAGGGCACCACGCCGTGGTCGGCCCGTACCTGGCCCGAACTGCTCGCCCACCTGGGTCGACCCGACGCCGAGGTGGCCCCGCTGACCGTGGGCTTCCGGGTGCCCGCGGTGATCGTCGCGCTGGCGAACCGTCTGCTCGCGAGCCTGGACGTGGACGTACCCGCGGCCCGATCGTTGCGCGAGGACGGCGCGCTGACCGTGCACGAGGTGGCCGACCCGGTCGCCGCGACGGTCGCCGCGGTGCGCGCCGCACTCGCCCACGAGGGCTCGATCGGGGTGATCGCGGACGGCGCGGGCACCGAACCGCTGCGCGCGGCGCTGGCCGAGGCGGGCATCGCCACCGGCACGGCCGACACGCCGGATCCCACCGGCGAGGTACGGGTGACCGTCCTGCCCGCGACGCTGGCCAAGGGCCTGGAGTACGACCACGTGGTGGCGGTCGAACCGGCCGCGATCGTGGCCGCCGAGGCGCGGGGCGCGGGCCGCCTGTACGTGGTGCTGACCAGGGCGGTGTCCCGATTGCACATCGTGCACAGCCGGCCGCTGCCGGACGTACTGCGCACGGCGGTCGGATGACGGGACGGGCCCGGGCGCTCACCACCCGTTCGCGGTAGTCGGGCGGGCGGCCCGGGGCAGTCGAACCTACCGTTTGGGGGAGGACCGGTGCCCGGACGCGGCCGGTGGATCGACCCGGGAGGCACGATGACGGGTGCGAGGCACGAGGTCCCGGTGATGATCGCCGGTGATTCGATCGGTCACGTCGGCAGCGGCGACCGGACCTGGCGCTACCGGCTGTGGCGCCACCTGCGCGCCCACGACGTGCGCCTGGACCTGGTCGGCTCCAAGGATCCGCTCGGCGACATCGGGGCCGAGGTGGCCGAGTACCGACCCGACTACCTCCTGGTCCTGATGAGTGTCGACGACCTGCGCCGACCCCCGATCGAGCCGGCCGCCTTCGAGGCCAAGCTGCGCGACTTCATCACCGAGGCCCGCCGAGCCGGGCCGAGCCTGCGGATCGTGCTCGGCCACGTCCTGCCCACCCACCAGGCGGGCCCGGATCCGGAGTTCGCCGCCCGCGCGGCGAGCTTCAACGCCCGCATCGACGCCATCGCGGCCGACCTGAACACCGACGAGTCCCCGGTCGTGGTGGCCCGCACCGACGCCGAATTCGTCGCGGCCGACCACACCGGCGACGGCCTGCACCCGAACCCGGCCGGCGAGTACCGGATCGCGGCGGCGTTCGCCGACGTCCTCGCCGACCGATTCCACCTCGGCGTGCACTACCCGCGCCCCTTCCCCAGGGTCCTGGACGCCTCGACGGACGCCCCGCCGCCGGACGACTGAGCACCGGGCCCGGGTCGGCCCGCGCCGCGCCGTCGGGCGACGCGCGGCTACGCCGGAGGGCTCCCGGCGGAGACGGGGTCGACGCCGCCCTACACGGAGGGGACGAGGGTCGAGTAGCGGTCGAGCACGTCGCGGTCGCCGGTGATCTCCAGCCGGTCCGCCGCGAGGCGTCCCCACACGAAGAGCATCAAGTCGGAGGCGGTGCCGGCCAGTTCGACATCGCAGGGTCGGTCGGTGTCGCCGAGCAGGACCCGATCGCCGGCGAAGCGCGCCGCCCAGACGCCCGGACCGTCGATCCGCCGCAGCCGCAGGCGCTCCCCGGACCCGGCCGCGGCCGCCACTCGGGCTCGCCGGGCCGGGATCATCACCTCGAAGTGCTGACCCACGGCGTCCGCCGCCAACTCGGCGTGCATCGGCGCCGCGGGCCCGACCGTGTTCTCGGCGTCCCAGCGGTGCACGGCGGCCTCGATGGTCTGCACGCGCAGCCAGAAGCCGACGGTCTGCTCGTCGGACCAGGTCCAGACCCGCTCCTCGGCCGCGGTCCGCGCGAACGCCCGAGCCAACTCGTCCGCCCCGGCGGCGAACCAGTCGACCAGCCCGGGCGCGAGCGGTCCCCACGTGGGCGTGGGCCCCACCGGGTCCGGCCAACCGGCGCGGTCCTCGGGCAGCGCGAAGATGCCGACGTCGGAGACATCCGGCGGTTCGCCCAGCCGCGCGTCGACGACCCGCGTCACGAAGCGATGTACACCCCCGAGGTGGACGACCAGATCGGACATGGTCCACTCCGGACAGGACGGCACGACGGGCGCGTCCCCGCCGTCGAGGCATCGTCGCGCGGCGGCCTCGAACGCGCGGACCTCACGACGGAAATGGCTGATGCGATCCATGCCTCGATTATCGGGTGGTTCGCGTTGCCGGACAGGTGGTTCCGTTCAGCCGGACGGGTGTGTGGTCTCGCGGGGGCGGGGATTGTTCGCGAGGGTGTTGGCGAGGCCGTCGGAAGAGAGCGCGTGTGTGGCGCGCGTCGGGTCGGTGGCCTATCGAGATCCAGCCGAGGAGCAGCGATGCAGCAGGACAAGCACCCGTCGTACGGTCCGGTGGTCTTTCGGGACAGGTCCGCCGGATACGCCTTTCTCACCAAGTCCACGGCGGTCAGCGAGGAGACGATCGAGTGGGACGACGGGAACACCTACCCCGTCGTCGACGTGGAGATCTCCTCGAAGAGCCATCCGTTCTACACCGGCAATGCCCGCCCGGTGGACCCCGAAGGGGCGATCGCCAAATTCGAGCGCCGCTACGGCGGCCAGGGGAGCGAGGATACCGACGCGGGGGGCGAATCGCGGTGATCCGGGCGTGTTGATCTCCCGTCATCTCGCTTTATTCGCACGGGAGTTCGAGGACATTCCGGAGTGACGGGGGAGGGTGGGCGTTGGTCCTTGCCCCGGCCAACAAACCGAGTCCGGCACCAATAGGCTTGCCGTCAACGGGAACTGGTCATCACTCACCCCATGGTTGGAGCCTTTCATGGCAGACGACTCGCAAGCGGCGGGCAACTCTCCGGTCGGATCGGACGACGACTGGCGACCGGTCGGCATCGACATCTCCACGCCCAGCATCGCGCGGGTCTACGACGCGGTGCTCGGCGGCAAGGACAACTACCCGGTGGACCGGGCGATCGCCGAGGCGTCGCTGGCGATCGTCCCGGAGATAGGCGATGTCGGCCGGTACAACCGGGCGATACTCGGGCGCGGGGTCCGGTACATGGCGGAGCAGGGCATCCGTCAGTTCCTCGACCTGGGATCCGGCCTGCCCACCGTGCAGAACACCCACCAGGTGGCGCAGGAGCACTCGCCCGAGGCCCGTGTGGTCTACGTGGACAAGGACCCGATCGTGCTCGCGCACGGCCGGGCGCTGCTCGCGGAGAACGACCGGACCACCGTGGTCACCGCCGACCTGCGCGAGCCCGCCGAGATTTTGTCCCACCCGGACGTGCTCGCGCTGATCGACTTCGACCAGCCGATCGGCCTGATGCTCGTCGGTGTCGTGCACCACCTCAACGACGACGAGGGCCCCGAGGCGATCGTGGAGGCCTACAAGAAGGCGCTGCCGCCCGGCAGTTTCCTCTTCCTCACGCACTTCTGCGCGTCCAGCCCGGACGCGGTCGCGCTGGAGAAGGCGCTGCTCACCGACCTGGGTTCGGGACGATTCCGGACCATCGAGGAGATCTCCGCGTACTTCGACGGCCTCGAACCGGTCGAGCCGGGCGTGGTCTTCCTGCCGCTGTGGCAGCCCGAGGAATCGGTCGAGGAGCCGCTGACGGTCGGTCAGAAGCTGATGGCCGGTGGCATCGGCCGCAAGCCGACGGCCTGATCCGCCGGGGCGGAGCGTCGCGGCGCGCGACTCAGCGTGCCGCGGCGAGTTGTTGTTCGGCGCGGGCGACGATCTCCTGGAGGTACAGTCCGCGACGAACATCGCACACGTGCCGGCCGCCGTCGCGGACCAGGCTCGCGAACTCCGCGCGCAGCACCGCGAAGGCGGACCCGTCGATCGCCGTGGACAGGTCCAGCGTGGCGGCCCCGGCCGATCCGTATACGTCCACGTCGTAGCGGTGACCGCCTTCGGCCGAGCAGCACAACACCAGTTGGGACACCGCGCCGCCGGCGTGGACGAGCTGAAGCGCCGCCCAGCCCGCGCCCGCGGAGTCGGCCCGCAGGTCCACGATGTCGCCCAGCGCGACGCTCATCAGGTCGAACGCGTGCGGCCCCACGTCCAGGATCGCGCCGCGCGCCTGTCGCCACGGCGACGCCGCGAACGGACCGCCGAGGAACGCGCCGGTGACGCAGGTCAACCTGCCCGTGCGCCACGGCGTCTCGGCGCTCTCCAGGTGGGCCAGGAACTCCCGTACACGCGGCGCGTATCGTGCGCTCAGCGCGACCATCGAGCCGACCCCGGCCGTGTCGATCACATCGGCCAGGCGGCGTGCGGTGTCCGGGTCGGCCGCGATCGGCTTCTCCAGCAGCACCGCCTTGCCCGCCCGCGCCGCGCGCTCGGCGAGCGGGGGTTGGGCCTCGGGGGCGATCGCGAAGACCACCGCCTCGCACGCGTCGAGCAACTCGTCGAACTCCGCGCACGCCCGGGCGTCGTAGGACTCGGCGAGTTCCCGGGCCGCCTCCGGCCGGCGTGCCCACACCGCGGCGAGCCGGGTCTCCGGCCCGGCCGCGAACACCGGCGCGTGCACCAGCCTCGCCCACGGTCCGGCCCCGACCAGACCCACCGCGACCTGCTCGCTCATCGTCTTCGCCTCCGGTGTCGTGCTGCCCGCGCCCGCGGCGCTTCCCGCCGGCCGAGCGTACCGGGCGGTTCGCGTCGTGCGACCGCGCCACTCGGGTATCGAACGACGGACGGTGTCATGGCTCTGGAGAGCTCGCGAGGTCGCTGCTAGCTTCCGCCCGCATGAGGCTCTTCGGATGAGGTCGTGCGCATGAGGTTCTCCATGTCCCTGCCCGTGCTGCGCGATCCCGGTCACGCGCAGCCCTATCACCGCACGTTCGCGCTGGCCCGGATCGCCGAGGAGGCCGGTTTCGACACCGCCACCGTCGGCCACCACCATTTCATGCCGGGCAACATGAGCGACCCGCTCACGCTGCTGGCCGCCGTGGCCGCCCGGACGGACGTCCTGCGGGTGGGCACCGGCATCTTCCAACTCCCGGTGCACCATCCCCTGCGGGTCGCCGAACAGGTCGCCACGATCGACGAGATCTCGGGCGGACGGGTCACCCTCGGCGTCGGACTGGGCTGGTGGCCGCTGGAGTACGCGGCGCACGGATCCGAGTTCCGCACCCGGGGTGCGCGGATGGAGGAGGCGTTGGAGATCCTCCGTCTGGTCTGGACCCGGGAGAACGTCGCCTATCGGGGCCGCTTCCACGACTTCCCCGAACTGACCGTGTACCCGCGCCCGGTGCAGGAGGGCATCCCGCTGTGGGTGGCGGGCGTCGCGGACGCCGCCGTCGAGCGCGCCGCGCGCCTGGGTGACGCGTGGTTGTGCGGCCCGGTCCAGTCCCTGGCCAAGGCACGATCCTGCCTGGCGGTCTACCGGGCGGCGTGCGCGCGGCACGCCCGGCGACCCGACTGGGTGCTGCGCCGGTACGCGTGGCTCGGCAAGGACCGCCGTACCGTCGCCGAGGAGGTGCTGCCCGCGTACGTCGGCGGCCTGCTCGAGCACTGGCGCGAATCGGCCGAGGACGCCACGGAGCGCGAGTTGTTCCACCGCCTGGACGCCGGCGAACACGTCCCCGCCGAGGAAATCGCCCGGGACCGGCTGTTGTGGGGTGGCCCCGAGGACGTGATCGCCCAGATCGCCGACTACCGCGACCGTACCGGCAGCGACCACATCCACGCCGCCTTCGGCGCGGGCCTGCCGGGCGACACCGGCCCGACGTCCACGCGCGGCTCCTTCGACGAACTGGCCTCGATGATCGCACTGTTCGGCAAGGAGGTGATCCCGGCGTTCCGGTGACGCCGGCCGGGCGGCGCTGTCACCCGCCCGGCAGCGGGTGGGAGTGCCCACGGCGCTCGTGGCACGGCGCGGCATCCGCGGATCCCTCGTGATGGTCGGCCCGTCGCCGACTCCGAACCGGTCGCTCGAATGATCTACTGGACGTGGTCGGGGATGGGTGTCGGACGAAGGGTTCGCAGCGTGTTGATCGATCTTGCCGGGAAGAGCGCGTTGGTCACCGGGTCGACCCAGGGGATCGGGGCGGCGATCGCGGTGGGGTTGGCCCGGGCCGGGGCCCGGGTCGCCGTGAACGGGCGCACCCCCGAGTCCGTGGACGCGGCGGTGGAGCGCATGCGCGGCGAGGTGCCCGGCGGGGAGTTCCGGGCGGCGCCGGGGGACATCGCCACCGACGAGGGGGCCGCGCGGGTATCGGCGGCGGCGCCGGACGTGGACATCCTGGTGAACAACCTCGGCATCTTCGGAGCCCGGCCCGCGCTGGAGATCGACGACGCCGAGTGGCGGCGCTACTTCGAGGTGAATGTGCTCACCGCGGTGCGGATGATCCGCGCCCACCTGCCCGGGATGCGCGAGCGCGGCTGGGGGCGGATCCAGAACATCGCCAGCGACTCGGCGGTGGTCATCCCGGCGGAGATGATCCAATACGGCATGTCCAAGACGGCGTTGCTCGCGGTGTCGCGCGGATTCGCCAAAGAGGCGGCCGGTAGCGGGGTGACGGTCAACTCGGTGATCGCCGGGCCGACCCACACCGGCGGAGTCGAGGACTTCGTCTACGAGTTGGTCGACCCGGCGCTGCCGTGGCCACAGGCACAGCGCGAGTTCATGCGGCGCCACCGCCCCCAGTCGCTTATCCAGCGGTTGATCGAGCCCGAGGAGATCGCGCACATGGTGGTCTACCTCAGCTCGGACTTCGCGTCGGCGACCACGGGCGGTGCGTTGCGGGTGGACGGCGGGTACGTGGACGCGATCCTCCCCTGAGCGAGGCCGGGCCGGGTCGGGCCCGAGCGAACCCGGCCTCCCGGACAACACGGCGGTACCCCCACCGCAGATCCCCGGCACCCCCGGCACACTTCCGGCGTCCCCCGCCCCACCCCCATCCCACCCCCGGCACCCCCGGCCGCGGCGGGGCAACCCACCTCCCCTGTGGCCCGGCTCTCGGCCCCGCTCGACTGGAGCCCCATGCAGTCCCCCGACCCCCGGCTCCCGCCGGCCCGGCGCCGCACCACCCCCCGACGCGGCCTGCGGATCGCCGTTTCGTGCGCGGCGCTGCTCGCCGGCGTCGCCGGCACCCTCGTCGGCACCGACGCACAGGCCGCCTCCGGTGCCGACGCGAACGCGGGCGCGGTCAACCCGTACGGCTCCCTCGGCGCGCAGCGTCCGCACTGGCGGGTGTGCGACTGGTACACCTCGCCCGGCCCGCGCGATCCCGACTGGCGGGACCACCCGGTCACTTCCTGCGCGGACGTGCGCGCGCCGCTGGACTGGTACGACCGGAGCAAGGGCACGATCACCGTGCGGGTGACCCGGGTGGCGAGCACCGGCGGATCGGCGCGGCGCGGCGTGCTCCTGGTCAACCCCGGCGGCCCCGGCATCGACGGCTCGGCGTCGGCGACCCGGATCGCCCGGTCCCAGCCCGAGTTGTTGCGGACCCACGACATCATCGGCTTCGCGCCCCGGGGAGTCGCGCCCTCCACGAGCCTGGACTGCGACGTGGACTGGACGCGATACGACTCGGTCGCCGACGCCCGCGACCGCTCGCCGGCCAACGTCGCACGGCAGCTCGCGAACGCGCGCCTGGTCGGACAGGCCTGCGCGGACGCGGCGTTCGCCCCGTATGTGACCACCGATCAGACCGCGCGGGACCTGGACCTGATCCGAGCCGTGCTCGGCGAGCGCCGCATCGACTACCTCGGCTTCTCCTACGGCACCTGGCTGGGCGTGTGGTACGCGGCCGCGTTCCGCGATCGGGTGGACCGCTTCGTGCTCGATTCGAGCATGAACTGGTTGTCCACGCCGGAGGAGGTCTTCGTCGAGTCGTGGGCCCGCGGCTTCCGGCGCCGCTTCGACGTGCAGTTCCTGCCCTGGCTCGCCCGCCACCACGACCGGTACGGGTTCGGCGACACCCCGGAGGCCGCGGGCGCCGCGTACGAGGAGTTGCGCGCCGCCGTCGCCGGGCAGGGGCGCGGTACGGCGCTGGACGCCACGCAGGCGACCGTGCTGTACAACTCCGACGGTTGGCCGCGGTGGGCCGAACTGCTGGTCACGCTGCGCGGCGATCCGACCCGGGCGGTGGACCTGCTCGCCGCGCCCAGGGTGCCGGTCGGCATGCCGGACAGCGGAGCGCACTGGGCGATCCGGTGCGGCGACGCCCGGTGGCCGCGGGACCCGGCCCGCTGGGTCGCCGAGGGTGACCGGCTCGGCGCGCGCTATCCGTTGGCCGGCTCGCTCGCCACCGAACAGCCTTGTGCCTTCTACCCGTTCGCGACCGCGCACCCGGTCGTGCCGAACGCGGCCACGCTGCCCCGGATGTTGATGGTGCAGAACCAGCTCGACCCGGCGACGCCCGCCGACGGCGCGCTGATCGCCGCCGCCGAGTCGCACCAGCCGATGATCTTCGTCCGGGACGCGGGCAACCACATCGCCTACGACAGCGGCAACGCGTGTGTCGACGCCCGGGTCAACGCCTACCTCGCGCGCGGCGCCCGGCCGGGCACGGTGGTCTGCGAGGCACTGCCGCTCCCGCTGGACGACGTCGTGCACCCGGTCGGCGCGGCCGGTCCGCAACCCCCGCGTCCGGGCCGCGACCCTCGGCCGCCCGGACCCGGATAGCGGTCCCGGACACGGCGCGGGCCCCACCGCCGACGGCGATGGGGCCCGCGACCGAGGTGCCGTGAGGTCCGGAAGACCCGGCGGCACCGATCGTGCGGTCAGTGCACGAGCACCGGAACCGGCAACTCGTCCGCGTCGGTGTCCGCGTCCTTGTCGTTCGAGGCGACCACCGTGCTGTCGCCGTGCCCGACGGTGATGAACGTGAAGGCGATCGCCGAGGCCAGCGCCAGGATGCCGACCGCCCACCAGATGGCGGTGGCGTAGCCGTGCACCATGGCCTGCATCTTGAGCTGCTCCAGGCCGGCCGAACCGGCCGTGTGCGAGGCCACGTAGGCCGTGGTCGCGCTCGCCGCGATGGTGTTCAGCAGCGCCGTGCCGATCGCGCCGCCGACCTGCTGCGAGGTGTTGATCATCGCCGAGGCGACACCCGCGTCCCGCGGCTGGACGCCGTGGGTGGCCAGGCTCATCGCCGGCATGAACGCCGTGCCCATGCCCAGGCCGAGCAGGATCTGCGCGGGCAGGATCAGCCCGACGTACGAACTGCCGACCTCGATCCGGGTGAGCAGCAGCATGCCGACACCGGCGGTCAGGAAGCCGGGGCCCATCAGCAGCCGGGCCGGGACCCGGGTCATCAGGCGCGCGCCGATCTGGGTCGAGCCGGTGATCATGCCCGCGATCATCGGCAGGAACGCCAGGCCGGTCATCACCGGCGAGAAGTCCTTGACGATCTGGAGGTAGTAGGTGAGGAACAGGAACATGCCGAACATCGCGATGATGGCCAGGCCGAGCGAGAGGTAGATGCCGGCCCGGTTGCGCTCGGCGATCACCCGCAGCGGCAGGAGCGGGGCCTTGACCCGGCTCTCCACGAAGACGAACGACGCGAGCAGGACGGCCGCGGCGATGAACAGGCCCACCGTGCTGCCCGAGGTCCAACCGTGGCTCTCGGCGCGGGTGAAGGCGTAGACCAGGGTGCCCAGGCCGACCGAGGACAGCACCACGCCGGGGATGTCCAGCGGCGAGCGGTTGCGGGTCCCGGCGGGCTCACTGATGACCAGTACGGCACCGGCCGCGGCGACCGCGGCGAACGGGATGTTGACGAAGAAGGTCCAGCGCCAGTTCAGGTACTCGGTGAGCACGCCGCCCAGGATCAGGCCCACCGCGCCGCCACCACCGGCGATCGCGCCGAAGATGCCGAACGCCTTGGCGCGTTCCTTGGCGTCGGTGAACATCACCGCGAGCAGGGACAACGCGGACGGGGCGAGCAGCGCGCCGAACGCGCCCTGGAGCGCCCGGGCGCCGAGCAGCATGCCGGTGCTCGCGGCTATGCCGCCGAGCGCGGACGCGGCGGCGAAACCGGTCAGGCCGACGATGAAGGTGCGGCGTCGACCCCACAGGTCGGCGATCCGGCCGCCGAAGAGCAGCAGCCCACCGAACGCGAGGGCGTACGCGGTGATCACCCATTGCCGGTTGCCGTCGGAGATGCCCAGGTCGGTCTGGGCGGACGGCAGCGCGATGTTCACGATGGTGCCGTCGAGGACGACCATCAACTGGGCGATGGCGATGAACAGGAGCGCTTTCCAGCGCCTGGGATCGGGCACGGTGGTCTTGGGCGGGGCGGTTGCAGACATGGGGGTACTCACTTGGGGGGTGCGATGCGACGACGGACGTCGCGAGGGTGGACGGTGCTCCCTCGCCCGCGCGGAAACGGCGGGGCGACGGTGAGGTGTTCGTGGTCGTTACGCGGTCACGAGGTGCTGCGAAGGTTCGGGAAGTCGGTGGGGCGCGTCAGTGCCCGGAAGGCCGCCCCTCGTGTTCGGCGGCAAGCCGTTCGATGTCCCCCAGTGCCACGGCGGTGCCGGACAGCGGGGTGGGGTCGGGGGTGCTCAGACCGTCGAGCAGCACGTCCAGGTGACGGTGCACGAACCGGTCGTTCACCACGCAGCCGCCCATCCCGGGCAGCGGTCGGGTGAGCTGGGTGATCGCCATCAGCAGATCGCCCGAGCCGACGTCGGTACGCAGCCGGCCCTCGGTACGAGAGCGCTCCATCAGCGTCTCGACCAAGTGCTCCAACCGTGCCCGGGCGGCGACCATCTCGGGGTGCGTCTTGTCCACTCCGGCGGACATGAGCGTGCACAGAGCCCCGATCCGCTCCTCCGTCGCGCCGTGCGCGAAGCGCCGCAGGGCCGTGAAGGCCTCCGGCTCCTCGGCCAGGGCCAGCTCGCCCCGCTCGGTGATCCGTTCCAGGACGGAGAGGATCACCCGCTGCGCGAGCTCGTTGCGGTCGGCGAAGTGGCGGTACAGGGTCGCGTTGCCGACTCCCGCGCGGCGGGCGACCTCGTCGAACGGCACCTCGGCGCCGTGCTCGACGAACATCTCGCGTGCCGCGGCGACGATCCGCTCGCGGTTTCGCCGGGCGTCCGCACGAAGTCGCGGGCCACGGTCCTCGGCGACGTCGGTGGCAATGACGGTGCTGCCCATGATCCGGCTCCTTCCTGTCGGTACCCGAGCGATAACCGGGGAGTGATTCCCCGATTGTTGATTCGCTGGGTTAAACGGACAGGAAGTCCCCGGATATTTCGATCGATGATGTGACCTGGGTCACATCTCATTCCACCCGCTTGCGACCGGGTGACGGTGGGCCCGGCACCCGGTCGGCGACCGGCCCGCTACCAGGCGAAAGACTCCGGCGCGGGTCCCGGGCCGGGGAAGATCCGGTCCAGTTCGGCGAGTGTCTCCGGGCTCAACTCGACGCTCGTGGCCCGCAGCGCCGAGTCCAATTGGTCTCGTGTGCGCGGGCCCACGATCGGGCCGGTCACCCCGGGGCGGGTGAGCAGCCAGGCCAGCGCGACCTCCCCCGGCGGCGTACCGATCTTGCCGCACAGGTCCTCATACGCCTGGATCTGCTCGCGCCGCTCGGCCACCTCGCCCGCCGCCCGGTCCCCGGCGGAGCGGTGCCGACTGCCCGCGCGCTCCTTCTCCAGCACCCCGCCCAGTACGCCGCCGTGCAGCGGCGACCACGGGATGACCCCGAGGCCGTAGGCCCGCGCCGCCGGCAGCACCTCGGCCTCGGCGGCCCGCTCGGCCAGGTTGTACAGGCACTGCTCGCTGACCAGACCCAGCGAGGATCGGCGGGCCGCCGCCTCCTGGGCCTGCGCGATGTGCCAGCCGGCGAAGTTCGACGACCCGACGTAGAGCACCTTGCCCTGCGTGACCAGCAGGTCCATCGCCTGCCAGATCTCCTCCCACGGGACCCGGCGATCGATGTGGTGCATCTGGTAGACGTCGATGTGGTCGGTGCCCAGGCGGCGCAGGCTGTCCTCGCAGGCCCGGCGGATGTGCCGGGCGCTGAGCCCGCCCGAGTTGGGCCAGTCGCCCCAACTGCCGTAGACCTTCGTGGCCAGCACGACCCGTTCGCGCCGGTCGCCCCCGGCCAGCCAGCGGCCGACGAGTTCCTCGGTGTCCCCCCGGGCGCCGGCGCCGGTCAGTTGGGAGCGCCCGTACACGTTCGCGGTGTCGAACAGGTTGATGCCCGCGTCGAGCGCGGCGTCCATGATCTCGCCACTGTCGCGTTCGTCGGTGGCGGGCCCGAAGTTCATCGTGCCGAGCACGATGCGACCCACGGTCAGGCCGGTGCGGCCCAGTTCGGTGTACGGCATGGCGGAGGCGGAAGAGGTCATGTCCTTGTCGCTGCCCGGCCCGAGCAGGCCGGAACCCATGGGATTCACCACGCCGGCCGACGAAGGGGTCGGTGCCCGTCAGCGACTCGCCGCCAGTCGACGGGTGTGCTCCTCCCACGCGGCGGTCAGCCGGTCGACGGCCGACTCGAGGGTGGCCGCCGACTCGGCGAAGGACAACCGCACGCCGCGATGGTGTCGGCCGTCCACGCACGCGTCGGCGCCGGGCAGGACCAGCACGCCGTACCGCGCGGCCAGGTGCGCGAACGTCGTACTGTCCGCGACCGGCAGGTCCGCCCACACCGACAGCCCGGCCCGCGGCGCCTGCACCCGCCAGGCCGGCAACTGACCGGCCAGCAGGTCCAGCAGCAGATCGCGGCGTTCGGTCAGCGCTCGACGCAGTTCCTCCTGCCAGTGCGCGTCGGCGGCTCGCAGCAGGCGGGCGGCGAGCACCTGCGCGGGTACGCTCGCCGCCGCGCCGGTCGCGCGGGTCCGGGTCAGCCGGCCGCGCAGCGCGTCCGGCGCGCGCAGCCAGCCCACCCGCAGGCCGGCCCAGAACATCTTGGACAGCGAGCCGAACGCGATCACCGTGTCGTCGTCGGCCGCGGCCGGCGGTACGGGAGGGGCACGGTCCGGTCCCAGGCCCAGTCCGGCCTGGGTCAGGTCCTCCACCAGCACCGCGTCCCGGGCGCGCCGCACCGTGAGCAGGGCGCGGCGGCGGAGCTCGGCCAGCGGAGCGCCGGTCGGGTCGTGCGCGGCCGAGGCGGCCAGGATCACCGGTGCGTGCAGCCGGGCGGCGGCCCGGTCCACGGCGGCCACGTCCAGACCCAGGGCGTCCACACCGACACCGATCGGCCGACCCCCGGCCGCCGTCACCGCCGCGGCCAGGCCGGGCGTGCCCGGGCAGCCGGTCAGGACCGCCCGTCCCGGTGACACCAGCGCCGCGAGCACCAGGGACAGCGCGTGCCGGGCACCGGCGGTGACGATCAACCGGTCGGGTGTGGTCGGCAGGCCCAGGTGCGTGGTGAGGTGGTCGGCCAAGGCCGCGCGCAGTTCGGGCAGGCCGTCCGGGGGCAGGCCGTGCCCGTCGTCCTGAGACAACACGAACGCGCCGTCCGCGGGCGGCAGATGCCCGGTCCCGGCGGGTACCGACAGGGACAGGTCGAGCACGTCGGCGTCGGCGACCAGGCGCCGCCGGACCGGGGCCGCGACCGGGGTGGGCGGATGCGTCCACCCGGGCCGGGGACACACGAACGTGCCCGCGCCCTGGCGCCGCTCCACCAGGCCGGCCTCGGCGAGCGTCTCGTAGCCGCGCACGACGGTGCCGCGGCCGACCCCCAGGGCGTGCGCCAACGGGCGCTCGGCGGGCAGCCGCGCGCCCGGGCCGGCGAGGCCGCGCTCGATCGCCTCGGCCAGCGACTCGGCGATCCGTCGATGGCGCGGTCCCGCGCGGGTGTGCCAGTCCTCCAGCGCGACGCGTACCCACCAGCTCGGATCCTGGTCCATTCACCCAGATTGGCACTGTTCCGGGAGTGGGACAACGGGCAGGCTCGTCGACGGGGCCGGCTCGTGGCTCGTGGTTCGTGGCCTGCCACGCCCGATCGTCGACCGCCGCCCCCGCTCCCCGTCGCCCGGTGAAAGGTGCCCATCGTGTCGGCCGCTCCCGCCCCCACCCTCGCCAGACGCTTCTGGGAGGCGATCGAACCCGTCCACGCCGTCGTGTACTTCGCGCCGGAACCGGCCGAGGCGGCCCGCGCGCTCGGGCTGATCGGGTGGTGGATGGGCTACTTCGCGGGTCGGCTCGCCCCGCTCGGCGCGGTCCGCGCCCCCGAGGCGAGCGCGCTGTGCTTCGCGTTCGCACCCGGCCGGGTGGCCCGTGCGCTGCCCGACGCGTGGGCGTACACGACGCCGGAGAAGATGCTCGACACCCGGATCGGCGCGGTCGAGACGGCGCTGGCCCGAAGCCTGCCGGCGGTGGGCGAACGGCACCTGGAGGACCTGGTCGACCTGCTGGAACGCGCGGTCGAGGGCTGCGGGTACGAAGGACGCGCGCTCGCCGCGGCGTGGGCGGGTGTGCGGCGCCCGGACGGGGTGGCCGGCCGGTTGTGGTTGGCGAGTACGGTCCTGCGCGAACACCGCGGCGACGGCCATGTGATCGCGGTCGCGCACGCCGGCCTGACCGGCATCGAGGCGGGCCTGACCCACGCCGCCACCGGCAACGTCCCGCGCGAACTGCTGCAGAGCACCCGGGGCTGGAGCGACGCGCAGTGGGAACAGGCGCGCCGCCGCCTGGTCGCCAAGGGCCTGCTGGACCGCGACTCGCGACTGACCAGGAGCGGCGGGGCGCTGCGCCGCGACGTGGAACACGCCACCGATCGACTCGCCGCCGACCCCGTCACGCTACTGGGCGAGGCCGGGGTCGAGGAGGCCATCCGGCTGGCCGCGCCGCTGGGCCGACACCTCGTGGACAGCGGCCTGATCCCGGTACCCAACCCGATCGGGGCACCCCGCCCATGACCACGCACCCCTATTCCCGGACCGCGTCGAACCCGCGCATGGAACGGGACGGGCCGATCGCCGGGAGGCATCACCGCCGAGTGGAACGGTTCCGTACCCGAGCGCGTCCGTAGCAGGGGGAGTCGACGCAGATCTCCCGGGCCGGCGACCCGGGTCGCCGGCCCGGACACCCGTCCGCGGTCATGTGCGGCCCGCCGGCCACGACCGAGCGGTTCGCCGGCCCCCGACCCGGGCCCGAGAGCCACGACACAGGGGGGAGATCCGTATCGCCATCGCCGAACCGGGGCGGATTGCCGAGGAGAGCACCGCGCCAGGCCCGGACGAGCCCGCGGAGGTCGGTGCACACGCTGCGGCTGAGGGCGGGGTCGGCGACGCCGCCGAGCGCGACGCTCCCGCGGCGGAGCCCGACGTCCCCCCGCCACCGCGTGGGGGCCGGCTGCGGCGACGGTGGCGGTCGTGGAGTCGCCAGCGGCGGATCACCGTGATCCTGCTGATCCTGGTGAGTCTGCCGCTGCTGCCGGTGGGCGCGGCCGCGCTGGCGCTGCGGCTGGAGTACGCGGGCGATCCGTCGGACCAGGCCCGCACCCGCGGCCGGGACGCGATCTGGCTCGGCCACGCATGGGTGGACGGACGCAAGGGGGCGGCCGAACTGGCCGCACTGGCACAGCGGTTGCGGGGCACCGGCATCCACGACCTGTACGTGCACGCCGGGCCCCTGGAACACGACGGCACGCTGCCGCCCTCCGCCCACCCCGGGGCGCGGCAACTGGTGGACGCGGTCCACCGCGAACTGCCCGGCGTACGGGTGCAGGCCTGGCTCGGCGACATCGTCTCGCACGGCGGGCCCGGGCTGCGGCTGGAGCGCCCGCCGGTGCGCGCGGCGATCACCGCGTCGGCCGCGCAGATCCTGGACGCCGGCTTCGAGGGCGTGCACCTCGATCTGGAACCGGTGTGGTCCGGGAACGAGGACTTCCTGACCGTGCTCACCGCCACCCACGCGCTGACCCGTGCGCGCGGCGTCCCGCTGTCGGTCGCCGCCGCGCAGATCGATCCGCTGCCGTCCCTGCACAGCGTCTTCCAAGCGCTGCGCGATCACCCCAAGTGGTGGTCGCAGCGATACTTCGGCCAGGTCGCGCGGCGGGTCGACCAGATCGCGCTGATGTCCTATGACACCGCGATGCCGCTGGAGTCGCTGTACGGCGGCTACGTCGCGCAGCAGACCGAGCTCGCCCTGGAGGCGACGCCGGCCGGGGTCGACCTGCTGATGGGCCTGCCCGCCTACTACGCGAACAGTTGGGGTCATCACGGCTCGGCCGAGACGGTCGCGGCGGCGGTGCGCGGTGTCCGCCTGGGCCTGACCAGACACGACCCGCGCCGACCGAACTTCGGCGTCGCACTGTACGTCGACTTCGCCGCGACCGACACGGACTGGGCGTCCTACCGCCGGGATTGGTGTCGTCTCGACGGTCGAGCCGGGTGAGGCCGGGTGCCGAACGAGGTGTCCGATTGCCGCCGGCACCGTGTCCCGGCCGCGTCCACGCTGGAGGCATGACCACCTCCGCGGATACCCGCACCTTCGTCGTCCGAGCGATCCCCGCCGAGCTCCTCGCCTCGGTCCGGGCCACCGGCCTGGACGTCTCCGGCCACCCGGTCGAAGCGCACACGGCCGGCGGCGGCGAACCGTTGCGCTGCTGCCTGCGCGACGCCGAGCCGGGCGAGCGGCTCATGTTGTTCGGCTACGAACCGCCGCTCCCGGCGAGCCCGTACCGCGAGATCGGCCCGGTCTTCGCGCACGCCGACGCCTGCCCCGGCCCGAGCACCGACGCCTACCCGCCCCAGTGGCGGGCCCGGCCCCAGGTCTTTCGCGCCTACGACGCCCGGGGACGGATCCACCCCACCTCACGCCTCCACGACACCGACAACCCCGAGCCCGCCCTCGCCGAGATCCTCGCCGACCCCGAGGTGACCGAGATCCACTGCCGCAACATCACCTACGGCTGCTACATGTCCACCATCGTCCGCCCGTCCACCCCCGACCGCTGATCCCACGACCGGATCCCCGGTGGCGCTCGCCCCCGGCGCCGGGGGCGAGCGCCCGGCGCCGGCGCGTCCACCGGGGCGGCGACACCGTCGCGCCGGTCTCGGCCACGCCCGGGACGATCACCATGTCGGGCCGGATTCCGTACCGGCCCGCGCGCGGGCGGCTCCGAGCCGATCGCTACCGTACACGGATGGACAACGCAGTCGTGCGGAGCCCGTCGGCCCCGGTCGCGGCGCACACCGCCGCTCCCGGTCCGGGCCGTGTCCGGGGCGCCGCCCAGGTGGTCACCGACATCCTCCAGCCGCGCAACACCATCCTTGCCGGACTGTCCGGTTTCGGTGCGCTCGTCGCCCACTCGTGGACCGGCGCCGGATGGGGTCTGTTCGCGGCACTGTGCGCGGGCATCGTTCCGGCCGGGTACATCGAGTGGGAGCGTCGCCGCGGTACCTGGGGCGACCGGCACGTGGTGGACCGCCGGCAGCGTCCGCGCATCTTCGCGGTGATCCTGGCCTCGATCGGCATCGGCGCGGCGGTCATGCTCGGCGCCGGCGCGCCGTCCCGGCTGGTGTTCGCGATGTTCGCGCTGTGGGGCATGACGGTGGTGCTGCTGGTGGTGAACGCGGCGTGGAAGATCAGCGTCGACTGCGCGGTCGCGTCCGGCATCGTCGCGTTGCTCGCCGTCGCGGGCGGACCGTGGTGGTCGACCGGTTATCTCGCGGTCGGCGTCGTGTGCTGGTCGCGTGTCGCACTGCGTCACCACACCGTCGCGCAAGCCGTGGCTGGTGCGCTCTTGGGCGCCGCCACCGGGGCATCTCTGGTTTTCGGCTGACCGATAGCGGTACATATCGGGCGGCCATCGACCCTCTCTATGGTGCACGTCACATGCCGGGTACCGATGGTCAGGAGGTCGTACGCACCGTAAACCGTCTTTTCACGATTCCTGCCCTGAGTAATCGAATACCCACTATATGTCATCAATTCGGGCACAATGCGTACGCTTCTCGGGACTTTAGGTCCCGATATTCCACCCTTCCGCCCTGATTCTTCTGTTTCGGCGAAACGTGATGTTTGGATCCGAGTCGAGGGTGTGCGTAGTTTGGTGCTTCGCCACACCGGTCCGGTGCTCGGCGAAATGGTCTCCCGGTTCGCCGAATCCTGCCGCCGGAGCGAGGCCACGGTACGAAACCCGAAAGGCAGGAGCGGGGGAACCAAGTGGAATGCCGTCCCGGGCGTCCGTGACACGGACGCCCATGACGACGGCTTGGGGTGAAGCCGTGCCCGTCCCTTCCTCAGGAGGGCCGAACACGGCCGGGCGAGACTCTCCAGCCCGAATCCGACAGCTCACTTCGTAGGCGTGGGAGAAGGAAAAATCTTCGTGCAGTCGTTCATCACCCCTGCCCGCATGCCCAAGAAGACGCGTCTCGCGCTGACCCTCGGCATGGCCGGCGCGATCGTCGCCGCCCCGCTGGTCACCGGTCTCGCCACCGCCAACGCCGCCTCCGTCTCCACCTGGGACAAGGTCGCCATGCTCGAGAGCTCGGGCAACTGGCACATCAACACCGGCAACGGTTTCTACGGTGGTCTGCAGTTCACCATCAGCACCTGGAACGAGTTCGGCGGTCAGCAGTACGCCCCGCGTGCCGACCTGGCCACCAAGGACCAGCAGATCGCCATCGCCGAGAAGGTTCTCGCCGTACAGGGTCCCGGCGCCTGGCCGAACACCTCCGGCCCGGCGGGCCTGACCAAGGGCAGCGCCGCGCCGGCCGTCTCGCCCGGCACCAAGTCCACGGTCAAGGTCACCCCGAAGGCCGCCGAGAAGCCGGCCGAGTCCGCTCCGGCCCCGAAGATCGAGGTCGTCCCGGCGGCCGCCGCGAAGTCCGCGTCGACCAGCACCTCGTACTCCGTGGTCAAGGGCGACACGCTCTCCAAGATCGCCGCCGCCAAGGATGTCGAGGGCGGCTGGCACAAGCTGTACGCCGACAACCGCTCGGTGATCGGTGGCAACCCGAACGTCATCCAGATCGGTCAGAAGCTCTCGCTCTCCGGTAAGGCCTCGGCCTCGACCGAGTCCGGCAGCACCAAGACCGAGACCGCTCCGGCCGCGCCGAAGACCGAGACCAAGACCACGGCGTCCGTGAAGGTCGCGCCGAAGGTCGAGGTCAAGGAGAAGGCCCCGGTCGCGGCCAAGGAGTCCTCGGCCAAGGCCGAGTCCACCACGGCCAACGCGTCCGGTTACGTCGCTCCCGTGAAGGGCGGCCTGGGCACCGCGTTCGGCACCGGCGGCAAGCTGTGGTCCAGCGGCAGCCACACCGGCCAGGACTTCGTGGCCGCCACCGGCACCTCGGTGAAGGCGATCACCTCGGGCACCGTGGTCAAGGCCGGCAACGGCGGCGCCTACGGCAACGAGATCGTGATCAAGCACGCGGACGGCAAGTACTCGCAGTACGCCCACCTGTCCAGCATCGGCGTGCGTGTCGGCGCCACGGTGAGCACCGGTCAGCAGATCGGCCTCTCCGGCGCGACCGGCAACGTGACCGGCCCGCACCTGCACTTCGAGATCCGCACCACGCCGAACTACGGCAGCGGCATCAACCCGGTCACCTACCTGCGCGCGCACGGCGTCAACCTCTGAGCCGAGCGTCATCAGGCGGTAACCACACCGCGATAGCCACACCAACGCGGTAGCCGTACCAGGGCCGGGCCCGTCGACCGAGTGTCGACGGGCCCGGCCCTTTTCGGCGTCCCCACCCCTGCGGACGCCGAAGTCTCCGGCGGATCGCGCCGATCAGCCGCGCGCCGGGTAGCGCTTGGGCAGCGACAGCCCACGTGCGGCCATCAACTCCCGCAGCCGGTCAGGGTAGTCGGTGATCAGACCGTCCACGCCGTCGTCCATCAGCTTGGCCATGGTCGCCGGGTCGTCGACGGTCCACGGCACGACCTTGATGCCCGACGCGTGTGCCCGGGCGACCATGTCGCGGGTCACGTAGGGACGGTAGTTCGGGTCGGTGACCTTGCCGTCCTGCGGGAAGCCGTGCACGGGCGAGAACGTGCCGGCGCCGAACGAGGAGATCGCGCGCAGCGGATCGCCGTCGAAGTCGTCGATGTCCAGGCCGCCCAGCCAGGGCGAGGCGCCGGGCTTGCCGACCTGGAGGAAGTCGTAGTTGGTCAACGCGACCAGCGGCAGGCGCGGTTCGACCTGCCGCATGCGCTTGAGCGCGCCCCAGTCGAAGCTCTGCACGGTGACCTGGCGCAACAGCCCGGCCCGGCGCACCTCGCGCGCCACGACCTGTACGAACTGCTCGCGCGGCGCGGTCTCCTGCGGCGCGCCGGCCTCGACCTTGGTCTCCACGTTGAGCTTCACGCCGCGCGCGTGCCGGTGGTTGACCAGGTCGAACACCTCGGTGAGCAGCGGCATTCGGGCTCCGGGCGAGGTGGTCTGCGCGGGGAAGCCGGGGAACTGCCGCGATCCGCAGTCCAGCGTGCGGACCTGCGCCAGGCTGAGCGTGTTGACGTACTTGCCGACGTAGGGGAACTCCGGGTCGCCGGCGCGTACCGGCTTGGTGTCCGCGCACTTGCGTCCGTCGACCTTGCGGTCGTGGGTGACCACGGCCCGGCCGTCCTCGGTGATCTGGACGTCCAGTTCGAGCGTGGACACCCCCAGGTCCAGACCCTTGGCGAAGGACGCGAGCGTGCTCTCCACGGTCAGCCCGAGACCGCCTCGGTGCGCTTGGAGGTCGAAGGACTTGCGGTGGTGGCCACCGTGACGATCCGCGGCGGCGGCCATTCCCGGGGCGGCGACAACGGCGGCCCCGGCCAGGATCGCGGCCGTGACGGTCTTCCATCCGGACATGGACGTCTCCTTCTCGCTCCGGTCGACGACGATCGACCGTCGACGCCCACACCCTGGCCCGCGCGAAGTGATGCGCGGGGAGTCGGATCATGGCGGTCGGGCGAAGAAGAGACGAAGAAGTGGCGAAGTACCCCGACGCGAGCGCGAATCCGGGCCCGAGCCGGAACTCGGACCGGCCCGGGCTCGCATCCGGACCGGGCCCGGGCTCGCATCCGAACCCGGGCCCGAGTGGAACCGCAGTCGCCCGGCGGGCGCCTCGATCCAGGCGCCGCACCGAAGCGGCCGCTCAGCAGCTCGCGTCGGATCCGTCGTCGGACCACCCGGGACGATGCGCGGCCAGCAGCCGGCCGGACGCGTCGTGCACGATCCGCCGGTCCTCGGCCGAGACGGCGGCGAAGAACGCGTCCTCGGCCGCGCTCAGCAACCGGGTGCTCTCCGCGACCAGTTCGCGTCCGGAGGCGGTGACCTGGATGACGTGCCGCCGTCGGTCGTGCGGGTTGCGCCGACGCTCGGCGAAGCCGCGCTCCTCCAGGTCGTCGAGCACGCCGACCAGGACGTTGGGGTCGATCCCGAGCAGTCGGCTGACGTCCTGCTGGGACAACGACTCGTAGGTCAGCAGGGTCTCCAGCACATGCACGTGCTTGGTCTTGACGCCCAGCGAGGAAAGCGTCTGATCGGCGAGCGCCAACAGGAGATCGGCCAGCTTGACCAGCCGGTACCCGGTCCGTGCTCCCATCGGCGGCCGCCCGGTGTTGGGTCGGTCCGTCATGTCCACATGTTAGCGGTCCGCGAACATATGTCATCTAGACGAAAGGCTTTGCATATCGTATGTTCCACATACGATCCATCGACTCTACGGAAGGGTTCGGCGATGTTCGCTGCCCTGGCCCGCCTGACCACCGCCCGGCCCCGGCTCTTGTTGATCACGGCCCTGTTCCTGCTGATCGGCGCCGGACTGCTCGGCCGCGGCGTCGGCGACCACCTGCTCGGCGGCGGCGCCGTCGACCCGAACTCGGCCTCGGCCCGTGCCGCGACCGCCCTCGACCGCGACTTCCCCGGCAGCCGCCCCAACCTGGTCCTCCTGGTCGGCGCCGACCGCCCCCTTGACGCACCTGAAGTCGCGCTCCAGGCAAAGGAGTTGACCGACCGACTCGGCGCCGAACCCGATGTCGCCGGGGTGGTCTCCTATTGGAACGGCGGCGCACCGACCCTGCGCACCGCCGACGGCCGACACGGACTCGTCCTGGCCCACGTCCGGGGTGAGGAGACCGCCGCCTCCGACACGTTCGAACGCCTGGCCGCCGACTACCGAGGCACCCGAGGCGCGCTGAAGGTCGAACTCGGCGGCAGCGTCGCGGTGCGCCACGACATGCAGAAGACCATCTCCGAGGACCTGGTCCGCGCCGAACTGATCGCGCTGCCGATCACCCTGCTGATCCTGATCCTGGTCTTCGGCAGCCTGGTCGCCGCGCTGCTGCCACTGGGCGTCGGCATCCTGGCCATGGTCGGCACCAACGCGGTGCTGCGCATGGTCTCCTCGGTCACCGACGTCTCGGTGTTCGCGCAGAACCTGACCACCGTGCTGGGCCTGGGCCTGGCCGTCGACTACGGCCTGTTCGTGGTCCGCCGCTACCGCGAGGAACTCGCCGCCGGCGCCCCGCCGATCCGCGCCGTGACGGTGATGCTGAACACCGCCGGGCGCACCGTGGTCTTCTCCGCACTCACCCTCGCCGTCTCCCTGGCCGCGATGCTCGTCTTCCCGCAGTACTTCCTGCGCTCGTTCGCGTACGCCGGAATCCCGGTCGTACTGCTCGCCGCGTTCGGCGCGCTGGTGATCCTGCCCGCCTCGCTGGTCCTGCTCGGCGACCGGGTGGACAGGGGCGACCTGCGCGTGCCGCTGCGCCGACTCGTCGGCCGGGCGCGGCCCGTGCGCCCGGCCGCGCCGCACGCGCAGCCGGAGAGCCGCTGGTATCGGATCTCCCAGGCGATCATGCGCCGGGCGCCGATCGTCGCCGTCCTCACCACCGGCGTTCTGGTCGCGCTCGGACTGCCTTTCCTGGGCGTGCAGTTCGGCACCGGCGACGATCGCCAACTGCCGAAGTCGGCCGAATCCCGGCAGGTCCAACAGGTGATCCGGGACCAGGTGGACGGACGCCCCACCGGCGCGATCGAGATCGTGGTGGGCGCGGCGCGGCAACCCGACGGCACCGCCGACTACAGTGCCCGACTGTCCGCGATCGACGGTGTGGCCCGCGTGGTCGGGCCCGCAGGCACCTTCGAGCACGGTGCCCGCAGCGCGGCCCCGGGTCCGGCCGAGGCCGGTCGGCGAGCCGCCGGCAGCGCGTACATCTCGGTGGTGCCCGCCGTCGAGGACCTCTCCGCCGCCGGTCAGGATCTGGTGCGCGAGGTGCGGGCCGTGCCCGCGCCCGGCCCGGCCCTGGTCGGCGGACAGAGCGCCGAGTTGGTCGACGCCAAGCACGCGATCGGCAGCCGACTGTGGCTCGCCGGCGGCCTGATCCTGCTCACCACGTTCGTCCTGGTCTTCCTGCTCACCGGCAGCGTGGTCCTGCCGATCCTGGCGATCGTGTTCGCCGCGCTGAGCCTGACCGCGATGTTCGGCGCGGTGGTGTGGGTGATCCAGGACGGCCACCTGTCCGGCCTGCTCGACTTCACCCCGACCGGGTCGATCGAGACCGCGCTGCCGGTGCTGATGTTCTGCATCGCGTTCGGACTGTCCATGGACTACGGCGTGTTCCTGATCTCCCGGATCAAGGAGGAGCACGACCGCACCGGCGACCACCGGGGCGCGGTCGCCACCGGACTGGCGCGCACCGGCGGCATCATCACCGCCGCGGCGTGTGTCCTGGCGGTGGTGATGTTCGCGATCGGCACCTCGCGGGTGACCAACACGATGATGCTCGGCGGCGGACTCGCGCTGGCCGTCCTGGTCGACGCGTTCGTGGTGCGCAGCCTGCTCGCGCCGGCGGTGTTGGCCCTCACCGGCCGGGCCACCTGGTGGGCGCCCGGGCCGCTGCGCCGGCTGCACGATCGCTTCGGACTCTCCGAGGGCGGTCCGGTCGAGCCGCCGACCGTGCCGGAGCCGCGCGTGCCGGTGCCCACACCCTGAACGGACCGGGCGCCGGGCGGGGCCGATTCCGGCCCTCCCGGCGCCCGATTTCCGACCGCGGCTTGAGAACACCCCATCAAGCCCGGCCGGTGCCCGATGCCGACCGGCTCATCGGCGGTACAGCACCGCCTCCGGCGCCGCCGCGGTCAACGTGACCGGCTTCTCGGGACGGACCGGCACTGCCCGCCCGGGTCGGTCGTCCTCGCCCAGCAGGAACGCCCGATTGACCCCGTTCACCGTGACCGTGGTGCCCGGGTCGACACCCGCCACCGTTCGGATCGCCACCACCTCGACGATGTCCGACGCCCGCGTCCCGTGCGGGAGTCGTACCGTGGTCGCCGCCGGATCGTCGCGCTGCAGCGACCAGTCCACCCGCCCGCGGTCCGAGCGGTACAGGGTCGGGTCGCCCTTGATCCGCACACCGAGCGCGACACCGGCCCAGCCGGCCGCGCCGGGCGGCGGTGCCGAGGTGGTCTTGCGGACCACCGCGTACAGGTAGTCCCGGGGGTCGGCGATCAGCGTCGTGGTGTCCGCCGGCGGGTCGGCGACGACCCGGCCCTCGCGGCGCACCTCGTCGGTCATCACCTGATACACCCACGGGTGCCGGTCCACCATCTCCTCGCGCGCGGTCTTCTTCGGATCGACCAGCCGCTCGACCGCCGCCGGCGCGAACCGCATCGGGTTGTCCACGACGTCGCACAGGTTGTTGTTCAGCGTGCACGTCTGCAGCAGCGGGTGGCCGTCCTCGTAGCGGCCGGCGAACAACTTCGTGCCGTGGTCGGGCGACTGGAAGTACGCGGTGCCCGGCACCGCCTTGCCTCGGCCGTCCACCTCGACGCGGTAGGCCCACTCGATGTCGGTGGTGCGGCCCCAGCGGGCCATCAGCGCCGGTGTCGAGGTGCCGCCGTCCTCGTTGCTCCACACGATCGTGTAGGTCAGCACCCGGTTCCCGGCGGTCGCCGCCGGGGTCTCCTGGTACCAGGCCGACACCGGCGTGTCGGAGACCGCGTTCTGGAACGGGCCGGTCGCCCCGCCGGGCACACCCGGGATGCCGCGGCCGTACAACACGGGCGCGTTCGCGGCCACGGCGTGCTCGCGGTCCGTCGTGGCGATGGTCTCGGTGCGCAGCCGGGAGACCCGGACCACCGATCCGGCCGGCGACGAGCGATCGGCCGCATAGCTCAGCGTCAGTTTGTGCCGGCCCCTGCGCAGCGCGCCGAGGGCGAAGCTACGCTCGGTGGGCGTGGCGCCGAAGACCACCACGTCACCGGCGGGCCGCCCGTCGACGAGCAGTTGCAGCACCGCCGACTCCTTGCCCGGCGTACCCCAGTCGAGGCCCGGTGCCGCGACGGTGAGCGTCACCAGGGCCTCGCCGTCGCGTCCGGTGCGGAACGGCACCACCACCGGGCGGCCGTCGCGGTGCACCCCGAAGGTGCCGTGCGCGCCCGCCGATCGGTCCGCCTCGGCGGCCTGCGCGGACGGACCGGGCCGACCAGTGCGGCCGAGGCGGCGAGTACGGCGGCACCGATCACGGATCGGCGCAGGCCATGGGTACGAGAACCAGCGAACACGAGCATCCCCCGAAGCACATCGGTGAGGCTGACCCGTCCACCGTGGTCGGCCGGCGGTGCGCGGGCCAACCCCCGGGCGGGCAAATTCCTCCAACCGTCACCGTCGGTCCGACGCCCCGACACGCCCCGGCCACGCAATCGGTGCCACGGCACGCCCCCGGCCGCGGCACGCCCGGTGTCCGATTCGTTCAAGACCGAGCGCGCTCGGCGGCCTAGCGTCGAGTCATGGACTGGATCACCCGAGACATGCTCGAGCGGGCCGAACGTTTCCTGTGGACGTCGGGACGGGTGCTGGAACAACGCCGTTTCGCATACCTGTTCGGCACAAAGGACGGCAAGGCCGAGCACGACGGGGCCGAGCACGACGGGGCCGAGCACGACAGAGCGAGGGACCGCACGGGCGCCGGGCGCGGGAGCGGCAAGGTGGACGACGAACGGGCCGGAGTGCTGGCCGCGTTGTACGCCTACCGGAGCCCCGACGGCGGCTTCGCGTACGGCTTGGAACCGGACGTGCGCGGTCCCCTTCCGCAACCGGCCACGCTGCGCACCGCGATGCCGATCCTGGCCGAGACCGGCGCGCTGCGCAGTGCGGAGACGGCCCGACTCTGCGACTGGCTGGCGAGCGTGGCGACCGCGGCGGGCGGGGTGGCGCCGGCGTTCGCCGGCCTGCGCGACTATCCGCACCCGCCGTGGCTGGTGGTGCCGGACCCGCCGACCGCGGGCCTGATCCCGACCGGCTGGATCGTCGGGGCGCTGCTTCGCGCCGGCGTCGAGCACCCGTGGCTCCCGAGCGCGACACAGTTCTGCCGGACCGCCGTCGAGACTCTGGCCACCACCCATCCCTACGAGGTGGAGGCGGCCGTCACCTTCCTCGACGGCACACCGGATCGAGCGTGGGCCCGGCACCAGGCCGCGCGGCTGGGCGAACTGGTGCGGGAGCAGCGGCTCGTGCTGCTCGACCCGGCCCATCCGGAACAGGTCCGGCTCGCGCCGGGCTACGCGGTCGGCGAGTATCACCTGCCACACGACTTCGCGCCGTACCCGGACAGCCTGGCCCGGGACTGGTTCACCGATGCCGAACTGCGGGTCGGCCTACGGGCGCTGGTCCAAGCCCAGGAGGAAGACGGCGGTTGGCCGTTGCGCTGGGCCGAGTGGTCGCCCACCGTTCGGGCGGAGGCCCGGCCGGGCCTGACCATCGCGGCCCTGACCATCCTGCGGGCCTACGGGGAGGCGGTGCCGCCCAGGGCGGACTGAACGCATGTCGGGTCGGCGCAGGTCCGACCGGGCGCGGGCCGGGGGACCGCACGTGCGGCCGAGCACACGTACACCGCGCGTACGTCCGGCCCGGCGCCGGCCTCGAGTCCCGGCTCAGCAGACGGTGGCCCGCGCCCCGTCGATCAGCAGGGCCTGTCCGTCGCGCAGCGTGCGGTGCGGCACGCCGTGGGCACGATAGTCGGCCACGACGGCCGCGAGCAGCTCCGCCTCCGGGTGGCCGGGCGAGTCGATGTGCGGCACGACGGCGTGGTCGAGGACGGCCAACCCGTCCCAGGGGGCGGGTTCCCCGTGCAGCGCGGTGACCGCGTCCGCGTCGTCGCACCGTTCGAGGCCGCGCAGGCTCGGTGCGAGCACGCACGCGCCGGCGCTGTACCCGGCGTACACCAGCGCGTCGCGGCGCAGCAGGTCGAGGAGGACGCGGTCCGCGCCGCTGCGGGCAAGCGCGTGGCGCAGCACGAACACGTTGCCGCCGCGTACCCAGACCGCCGCGAAGTCGGCGAGCACGGCGCCGACTTCGGCGAACGGGCGGTCGAAGAACGTGCGCAGGTCGAGTTCGCTCGGCCGCAGTCCCAGGGCGCGGAGGCCGGCGACTTCCTGGTCGACGCCGGCCGCGCGGACGCCGGCCGGCCGATCGTCGGTCGCGTTGGCGATCACCGCGATCCGAGCGCCCGCCGGCGGGTCGAGCAACGCGAGCAGACGGTCGGGGTGTTCGCCGAATCGGAACGAGGAGAGATACATCCGCATCATCGGACCCTAATACCGCGACCGGAGACCGGGTCCGCCGGGCGGTACCTCGAGACGGTGCGCCGGTCGACACCGGAGCACTCCGGCGGTCGCGACACTGCTCCATCGGGGTGGCGCACGCGGTTCGGGGTTCACCCGCGCGGGTCGATCGGCATGCGACCCCGTCCTCGGCAATCGCCGGGAATCACACAGCGAACGTGACACGACACGCAGCGTGGCCGAGCGTACGCATACCGCTCTCTTGCGGTCGCAGCCCGTAAGGTCGCCGGCGTGACGCCTCTGGATCGCCGAAGCATGCTTCGCCGGCTCGCCCGGGCCGCCGCGCTGGGCGCTGCCGCCGGCGCGGCGGCGAGCGGGTGCGGCGACGGGTCCCCCCGCGCGTCGACACCCGCGTCCGCTCCGGCGTCCACGTCGGCCGGCGGCGGCAACAACCCGACGTCCGCCGCCGTTTCCGGTGCCCCGAGTGCCGCCGCCGGCGTCGGAGCGGGCCGGGAGCAGCCGCCGCTGCCTGCCGGTCTGCCGTTCGAGATCGGCTCGGGTCCACCGGATCGGCCCCAGGTGGCGCTGACCTTCCACGGGCAGGGCAGTGCGGAGACCGCCGACTCGCTGCTCGGCCTGATGGAGGCGGCCGGGGCACGCGGCACCGTGCTCGCGGTGGGCTCCTGGCTCGACGAACAGCCGCGGATGGCCCAGCGCGTGCTGACCGGCGGCCACGAACTGGGCAACCACACCATGCACCACGGCGACATCTCGTCGATGTCCGCCGATCGCACCTACGCCGAGATCGCCGACTGCGCCGACCGGCTCAACCGGCTCACCGGCTCGATCGGGCGCTGGTTCCGGCCCTCCCAGGCCAAGGACTGCACCCCCACCGTCGTCGCCCAAGCCCGCCGCGTGGGATACGCGCACTGCCTGGGCTACGACCTGGACTCACTCGACTTCACCGATCCCGGCGCCGCCACCGTCACCCGCACCGTGCTGAACGAGGTTCGGCCGGGCTCGGTGGTCAGCCTGCACTTCGGACACCCGGGCACCGTAGCCGCGATGCCCGCAATCCTCGACGGCCTACGGACCCGCGGACTGCGGGCGGTCACGATGTCGGAGCTCGTCACCTGATGACCACTCATCCCTTCCCCTCCCGCCGCCGCCCCGGCCGGACCTCGCTGTTCCTGGCGGGCTGTTGCCTGGTGGCGTCCGCCGCGTGCGGGTCCGCCACGAACGACGCGGCGAAACCCGAACCGGTCAAGTCCTCGATCGCCCCCGTCGACCCCGCACCCGCTCCCGCCGTACCGGTGGCGGAGAGCGCGAATCTGCTGCCCGGCATGCCGCCGCCGCTGGACCCGAACGACCTGTACGCGGCCGACCGCCCCGGCATGCTCGCGGACGTGGTCAAGGACTTCCCGTCCCGGGTGTACGTACCCAACACCGAGTCGAACACGGTCAGCGTGATCGACCCGACCACCTACAAGGTGATCGAGACGATCAAGGTCGGCCACCAGCCGCAACACGTGGTGCCCTCCTGGGACCTGAAGACCCTGTGGGTGAACAACGACCTGGGCGACACACTGACTCCGCTGGACCCGGCCACCGGCAAGGTCGGCACGCCGGTTCCGGTGGAGGACCCGTACAACCTCTACTTCACGCCGGACGGCAAGTACGCGGTCGTGATGGCCTCGATGGACCGCCAGGTGGTCTTCCGCGACGCGCACACGATGGCCGTGGTCAAGGCCATTCCCAGCGAGTGCGCGGGGGTCAACCACGCGGACTTCTCGCCCGACGGCAAGTACTTCATCGTCTCCTGCGAGTTCTCCGGCGAGCTGCTCAAGATCGACACCGCCGAGATGAAGCTGCTGGCCAAACAGAAGATCCCGATGTCCGGTGCGATGCCCCAGGACGTCAAGATCTCCCCGGACGGCCGCACCTGGTACATCGCCGACATGATGGCCGACGGCCTGTGGGTGCTCGACGGCGACACCTTCGGCAAGCCGACCAGGCTGCGCACCGGCAAGGGCGCGCACGGGCTGTACCCGAGCCGCGATTCCAAGAGCCTGTACATCTCCAACCGAGGTGAGGGCTCGATCTCGGTGCTCGACTTCGCCACCGGCGCGTTGACCGCCAAGTGGCACCTGCCCGGCGGCGGCAGCCCGGACATGGGCGGCGTCTCCGCGGACGGCAAGGTGTTGTGGCTCAGCGGGCGCTACGACTCCGAGGTGTACGCGATCGACACCACCGACGGCCATCTGCTCGCCCGTGTGCCCGTCGGCGCCGGCCCGCACGGGCTGTGTGTCTACCCGCAACCCGGCCGCTACTCGCTCGGCCACACCGGCGTCTTCCGCTGACCGAGGACGCGGTGCCGTGCCGAGACGGGCGGCGGGGTGCGACTCCCCGCCGCCCGCTCATCGCCGACTCGGGCGGGCCGGGCGGCCCGACCCGCGCTCGGCGAGATCCGGGTCGCCCGGTCCGAGGCCGTTCAGGACGAACGGACGTCCCGGGTCGAGCGCGTGTCGATCAGTACGGCCGCCACCGCGGCGGCGCCCAGCATGATGCCCGTGGCCACGAGCAGGGCCACGCCGAATCCGTGCACGGTGCCCGCCGTGATCGTGTCCGGCCCGCCTTCGTGGGTGCGCAGATAGCTCGCGGTGACGCTGGTGGCGACGGTGTTGAACAACGCCGTGCCGAGCGCTCCGCCCACCTGTTGACCGGCGTTGAAGGTCGCCGCGGCGGTCCTGGACTGGCGGGCGACCATGTTGCGGCATCCGTGGTCGGCCGCGCTCCTGCAGCGACCCACCCTGGGCCCGAACGTGCTCGCCCGCATGGAGTTCCTCCAGGCGGCCCTGGTCCGAGCCGGCTTCACCGGCCGCCGGCTGAACTCGGCGACCTGGGCGCTGTACAACCACCTCATGGGCGCGACGGTGGCCCGGGCCGGCTTCGCGTTGTCCGTCGAGGACCGCGAGGCTGCCCAGCGGCAACTGCACGACCTGAGCGACCGATACCCGACGCTCAGCGCAAACGACTACATGCTCCAGGACGACTGGGACGCCACCTTCACCAGCGGCCTGGCCTACGTCCTCGACGGCATCACGACATCTTCCGACGCCGCGTCGGACGCGCCCTCCGCGACCTGAGGTGTGGCCCGTGTCCCGGCGGCGAGGGCCGGGACACCCGGCCGGCGGTCCCGGCGTGGCCGTGGTCGTGGTCGACTCGCGCAACGACGCGGCCCGGCCCCGGGGACGCGTGCCCGCCGCCGGGCACGTCCGGCCGCGCCGCGCTCGGGTGTCGCCCGCGCCTGCCGAGTGGGACGGGGCCCGGGCCGGGCACGGCGCACGCGGCTCCCCCCGTGTGGAGTCGCATGCGCCGAACTCGTCCCGGGCCCTGCGGCTTTCGGGCTCAGCCCGGTCCCGCACTCCCGTCGTCCACGCGGAACTCGGTGAGGAACTCGGCGAGATGGACCGCGCGCACCCGCGACTTGCGGCGGCGCAGGCCGGTGCGGAGTTGGCGCAGGCAGCCGGGATTGACCGCGACCACGACGTCGGCGCCGGTCGCCTCGATCGCGGTCAGCTTGCGGTCCAGGATCCGGCGGGACTCGGCCGGCCGCAGCAGCGCGTATGTGCCGGCCGCGCCGCAACATTCGGCGGCGCCCGGGGTTTCCACGAAGTCGGCTACCCGGGAGAGGAGTTCGCGCGGCCCCCGCCACACGCCCAGACCGTTGCGCAGGTGGCACGAGTCCTGGAGGGTGACCTTGATCCGACGCCCGGACGGCCCGCCCTCGGTGAGCGTGGCCGGGTCGATCGCCTCGGAGAGTTCGGTGACCCGGTCCCGGCCGAGTACGTCGGCCAGGTGCGCGGCGCAACCGCCGGAGGTGGTGACGATCCGGCCGGGCAGCCGTTCGCCCAGCCGGCGGGCGAGTGCGCGGCCCTTGTGCAGCTCGCCGTTGTGCGCGTGCAGAGCACCACAGCAGCCCTGGCCGTCGGGTACCGCCAGACCGGGCAGCAGGGTGCGCGCGGCGCGGGCCACCTTCGGGAACAGGGCCCGCTCGAAACAGCCCAGCATGAGCGAGGCACCGGCGCCGGTACTCGTGGCGGTACTCGTGGTCGTGCCGCCATCGAGACCGGGAGCCGGCGCGTCGGTCGTCACGGTGGGGGCCGGCGTCGTCGGCTTCGATCGCCCGGGTCCTCGGCCCGACGGCAATACGAACCGCCCCCATCCCATCGCCCTTACCACCGCCGGCATGCTCACCACGACCGTCAGCAGCCGGGCCAACGGCGGTCGACGCCGGCCGCGCCACTGGTGTTCGCGCCACTGTTCGAGCAGCGAGCCGTACGGCACGCCCGCCGGGCAGACCGGTTCGCAGGCCCGGCAGCCCAGACAGGCCGAGGACTGTTCGAGCAGGGTCGGGTCGTCGGCGTCCAGCCGACCGGTCTCCAGTGCCCGCATCAGGTTGATCCGGCCGCGCGGCGAGGACGCCTCGTCGCCGGTCTCGGCGTACGTCGGGCACGCGGGCAGGCAGAAGCCGCAAGAGATGCAGCGGGAGAGTTCCTCGGGATCGAACACACCGGTCATGAGCCGAGCTTTCCGGGATTGAGGATGTGGGCGGGATCGAAGGCGGTCTTGATCCGGCGCAGCAGATCCGTCTGGGCATCCCCCAGTTGGGCCCGCAGGTGGGGCAACTTGGCCGCACCGACGCCGTGTTCGCCGGTGATCGTGCCACCCAGTTCGATCGCGGTGCGGAAGATGTCGTCGAACGCGGCGTGGGCGCGTTCGATCGACTCGGTGTCGTTCGGGTCGGCCACCACACAGGTCGGGTGCAGGTTGCCGTCGCCGGCGTGACCGAAGGTGGCGATGGTGACCGTGTGCCGGTCCGCGATGGCGTCGATCCGGTCGACCATCTCGGCGATCCGGGGCCGGGGCACGGTGGCGTCCTCCAGGATGGTGAGCGAGCCGAGCCGGGACAACGCGGGCAGTGAACAGCGGCGCGCGGTGAGCAGCGCCTCGGCGCCGGCCACGTCCTCGGCCAGGGTCCACTCGGTGGCGCCGGCCCGGTCGCACAGGTCGGCCATCCGGGCCAGGTCGTGACGTACCGCGTCCGGCGCGCCGTCGTCGCCGAACAGCAACAGCGCGCCCGCGTCCCGGCGCAGCCCCAGGTGGGCGAAGTCCTCGACCGCGCCGATGCAGCGCCGGTCCAGGAATTCCAGGGTCGCCGGGACGATGCCGGCGGAGAGGATGTCGGCGACCGCGCGGCCCGCGTGCGCCAGGTCGGGGAAGTAGGCGATGCCGGTGCCCGTGTCGGCGGGCGCGGGCAGCAGTGCCATGGTGATCTCGGTGATCACCGCGAGGGTGCCCTCCGAGCCGGTGAGCAGCCGGGTCAGGTCGTAGCCGGCCACGTCCTTCCAGAGTCGGCCGCCGGTGCGGATCACCTCGCCGGTGGGCAGCACCGCCTGCAGGCCCAGTACGTAGTTGCGAGTCACCCCGTACTTGAGCCCGCGCAGCCCGCCCGCGCAGGTGGCCACGTTGCCGCCGACGGTGGAGACCGTGCGGCTGCCCGGGTCGGGTGGGAACAGCAGGGCGTGCTCGGCGACCGCGCTCGCCAGTGCGGCCGTGGTGACGCCGGGTTCGACCACGGCGAGCAGTTCGGCGGGGCTGATCTCGCGGATCCGGTTCATCCGGGTGGTGACCAGGACGATGCCGCCGTCCAGGGCGACGGTGGCCGCGCACAGGTTGGAGCCCGCGCCCCGGGGGACGACCGGGATGCGGTGGTCGCTCGCCAGGCGCAGTACGGCGGCCACCTCGGCGGTGTCGGCGGGAAAGACCACGGCGTCCGGGAGCCGGTCGAACAGCGGCGTGGCGTCGCGCGCGTAGGGCACGAGATCACCGACGGCGTGCCGGACGTGTTCGGCGCCGACGATCGCGCCCAGGCGGTCGATCAGGTCCGTGGACAGGGGCATGCGACGTGCTCTCCCTCGGGTGCGGCAGGTGGATCCGGCAGGCGGTCGGGCAGGTGGGCAGGCGGGGGCAGGCAGGGGCGATTCCCGTCACATGACCGCGAGTTGGCCGCCGTCGACGACCAGTTCCGCGCCGTGCACGAAGGCCGCGTCGTCGGAGGCGAGGAACGCGTACGCGGCGGCGACCTCCTCGGCCAGGCCCGCGCGCCCCAACGGGATCCGGTTGGCGATGTAGTCGCTCTCGAAGTCGTCATCGCCCATCGCGCCGGCGATCGAGGCGTTCAGTGGTGTACGGATGTATCCCGGGCACAACGTGTTCACCCGGATCCCGTGTCGACCCAGTTCCACCGCCATGGTCTTGCCGAGCAGGAGGACACCTCCCTTGGAGGCGTTGTAGTGCGCGTAGTCCTCCTCGCCGGCGATCCCGTTCGTGGACGACATGTTGACGATCACCCCGCCGCCGCGGTCGACCATGTGCCGGCCGACGGCCTGGGCGACCAGGAACATGCCGCGCAGGTTGACCGCGAGCATGCGGTCGAAGTGCTCGGGGGTGATCTCCAGGAAGGGTTCGCGCCACGCGATGCCGGCGTTGTTCGCGAGCACGTCGATGCCGCCGAGGGCGTCCACGGCGGCGGTGACCAGGGCGCTCACGTCCGGTTCGTGGCTGACGTCGAAGGCCTGACCGGTGATGTCGCCGTACGGGTGAAGCGCGGTGACGGCCGCCTGGACCTCGGCGGGGTCCAGGCCGCTGACGAAGACGCGACAACCCTCGTCGAGGAAGCGCCGGGCGGCCGCGAGGCCGATCCCGCTGCTGCCGCCGCTGACCAGTACCCGCTTACCGATGAGTCCGCGCATCGCTTCTCCTCCGTGGGCTCCGATGAGCCGGGACGGTATCAGCGTTACGCGATACGGTCTATCATTCCATCAGACGGAACGCCATCCCATTACCGACTCGTCCCTAGGGGGGACCTTGACCGGCAACAGCGATTCGCCCGTGATCAGCGTGGATCGAGCACTGCGGATCCTGATGCGTATGGGGGAAATGCCCCGAGGCATCACGTTGGAGGAGCTCGCGGGGGACCTGGACGTACCCAAGAGCACGCTGCACCGCCTGCTCGGTGCGCTCAAGCACCGGGGTTTCGCCTCCCAGCCCGAGCCCAACGGCCCGTACTTCATCGGGAGCCAGTTGCTGGCGACCGCGTTCCGCTTCCACGACGACATAGATCTGCGCTCGATGGTGCATCCGCTGCTGGCGGACCTGCGCAGGCTGATGGACGAGACGGTGCACGTGGCCATCCTGGACGCCGGTGAGGTGGTCTATCTGGACAAGGTCGAGGCGTCCGGCGCGATCAAGCTCTCGTCCGTGATCGGCGGCCGAAATCCCGCGCACAGTACGGGAGTCGGCAAGGCGTTGCTGGCCTGGACGTACCCGACCGACGAGGCGCTGCGGGCCTGGGCGACGCCGCGGCTGCCGCTGCGCGCGGCGACCCGGCACACGCTCACCTCGGTGCCCAAGCTGGCCGCCGAACTCGAGGAGGTGCGCGGCCGCGGGTACGCGACCGACCTGGAGGAGAACGAACTGGGCCTGCGGTGCGTGGCGGTGCCGCTGTTTCTGGGGCGGTCGGCGCCTGCGGCCGCGATCAGTGTGACCGGACTGAAGTCGCGGATGACCTCGGCGCGGATGGCCGAGCTGGCCGAGGCGCTGCGCTCGCGCGTGGCGGAATGGGCCGGCGCCGCCGGCTAGGACGGCGTGCGGCCGAGTGTCGTCGAACGCCGGGCGGGCTGGAATGTTCGACCCGGGCGCGTCTCGAAGTGCCCGGAAGCGACACGCAGTGTGATCTGAATTCCCTGCACAGTAAGCGAATTACCCGAGACCCCCGAACCGGAGAGTTGCCGGTTCGGGGGTCTCTTGACATCTTCGACGGCCCGTTGTTTTACTCACCACGCCACTTGGAATTGCATTCCGCTAGACGGAACGGCGAATGACGGGGGAGTGGGAATGAGACTGGCGACAGTCGAGTACGAGGGTCGGCCGGTGGCCATCGTCGAGCGTGAGGGCGGGCTGTACCGACTCGACGGGCCCGGCGACGGCACGCTCGGCGCGCTGGTCGCGGCCGGTCCCGAGGCGCTGCGCGACGCGGCGCTCGGCGCGACGGAAGAGATCGAGGCCGGCCGGCGGCTGGCCCCGTTGCGGCCCGGGAAGATCGTCGCGATCGGGCTGAACTACCTGGACCACATTCGCGAGGCCGGGGTGCAACCGCCGGAGAGCCCACTGGTGTTCGCCAAGTTCCCGTCCAGCGTGATCGGCACCGGGGAGGCGATCGTGATCGACGCCGAACTGACCGGGAAGGTCGACTGGGAGGTCGAGCTCGGCGTGGTGATCGGCCGCACGCTGCGGCACGCGGACAAGGACGAGGCGATGGCCGGCATCGCCGGCTACACCGTCGCCAACGACGTCTCGGCACGCGATCTCCAGTTCGCCGACGGCCAGTGGGTGCGCGGCAAGAGCCTGGACACCTTCTGCCCGCTCGGGCCGGTTCTGGTCACCCCCGACGAAATCGCCGATCCGCAGGCGCTGGTGCTGCGCACCCGGGTCAACGGCGAGACGGTGCAGGACTCCTCGACCGCCGAGATGGTCTTCGGCATCGCCGAGTTGTTGTCCTACTGCTCGCGGGCCTTCACCCTCGAACCCGGCGACCTGGTGCTCACCGGAACCCCGTGGGGGTGCGGCGCGTTCATGAACCCGCCGCGCAGGCTGGTGCCGGGTGACGTGTTGGAGACCGAGGTCGAGGGCATCGGGGTGCTGGTCAACCCGGTCGTCGACGTCGACGCGTTGCCGGGCCGTCGGTGATCGTCGGTGGTTCCGTCCCCGGCGCGGGGGCGGGGGCGACCCTGCTGTCGCCGCCGGCGGCGGTGCTCGGCGAGAGCCCGTGCTGGGACCCGCACACCGCCCGCCTCCTGTGGGTGGACATCCCGGCGGGCCGGATCCACTACCTGGTGCCCGACACCGACCTGCACGGCTGGTACGACGTCGGCACACCGGTGAGCGCGGTGGTCCCGCGCGCGGCCGGCGGCTACGGCCTGGCGGTGCGCGAGGGGTTCGCCGTACTCGACCCAAACGGCACGGTGCGCGTGGTCGCCGAGGTGGAGGCCGACCGGCCGGGCAACCGGATGAACGACGGGGCCTGTGACGAGGCGGGCCGGTTCTTCGCCGGCACCAAGGCCGAGGACGACACCCCCGGCGCGGGCGCCCTCTACCGACTCGACCCGAGCACCGACACCGGCCACCGGCTCGAGCCGGTACGGGTGTTCGCCGACGTGACCAACTCCAACGGGATCGCCTGGAGCCCGGACGGGCGACTCGTCTACTACGTGGACACCGGGACCCGGCGGATCGACGTCTGCGACTACGACCCGACGACCGGCACCGTCTCCGACCGCCGACCCTTCGCCGAGATCGGCGCCGAGGCCGGTTGGCCGGACGGACTGGCCGTGGACGCCGAGGGCGGTGTGTGGGTCGCCCTGTGGGAAGGCGGCGCGGTCCGCCGGTACACCCCCGACGGCCGACTGCACCGGACCCTGTACGTCCCGGCCCGCCGGGTCACGAACTGCGCGTTCGGCGGCGCCGACCTGGATGTGCTCTATGTGACCACCGCCGCGACCGACGACCGGGAGCCGCTGGGCGGCCGGTTGTTCGCGTTCCGGACCGGGATCCGCGGTCTGCCCGCGCACCCCTACCGAGGCTGACCTCCCGTCGCGGGCGCACACCGCCGCGACCCACGAACGACACGACGCCCGCCCCAGGGTGAGATGGAGAGTGCACGTGAACCGCAACCGCACCGGCAACGGCGCGACACAGGGGGCACGACGGTGAGGGCGCTCGTGTTCACCGGCCCCTCGACCGTGGAGATGGACGACGTCGCCGAACCCGAGGTGGGCGAGGACGAGGTGCTCGTCCACGTACGCAGCGCGGGCATCTGCGGCAGCGAACTGCACGGCGTGCGCACCCCGGGTTTTCGGGTCCCGCCCCTGGTGATGGGCCACGAGTTCGCGGGTGTCACCGACGACGGCGTCCCGGTGACGGTCAACCCGATCCTGTCCTGCGGCACCTGCGACCTGTGCCGCGACGGTCTGCGTCAGGTCTGCCGCGAACGCCGGATCATCGGCGTGCACCTGCCCGGCGCGTTCGCCGAGCGGGTCGCCGTCCCGCGCTCCGCGCTGCACAAGCTGCCCGAGGAGATGTCCTGGGAGGCGGCCGCGGTGGTGGAACCGGCGGCCAACGCGGTCCACGCCTGGCGGCTGGCCGACGTCGCGCCCGGCGCCCGGGTCGGCGTGATCGGCGCCGGTGCGATCGGTCTGGTCTGCGTGCTGGCCGCGCTGACCGAGGACACCGCGAGCATCGCGGTGGCCGACCGCTCGCCCGAACGCCGCCGGATGGCCTCCCTGTTGGGCGCCGCCACGGTCGGCGGCGAACTCTCCGGCGAGTTCGACGTAGTCTTCGACGCGGTCGGCACCGGTGAGACCCACGAGCAGTCGGTACGGCTGCTGCGCCCGGGCGGGGTGGCGATCTGGCTCGGCCTGGCCGACGCCGGCGCGGGCTTCGACGCGACCATGCTGGTGCGTACCGAGAAGCGGGTGCTGGGCTCGTTCGCCTACACCGACGACGAGTTCGCCCGGGCCGCCGAACTCGTCGGCGGCTGGGGCCTGGGTTGGACCGCCAGTTACCCGCTGGAGTCGGGCGCGGAGATCTTCACCGACCTGATGCGCGGTGGCAGCCACCCGGTCAAGGCGATCCTGCGCCCGTGACGCGGCCCGTGACGAACCTCCCGCCCCACCCGACACCCACAGCGAGGTGACCCGAACATGGCAAGGATCGTGCTCATCGGAGCCGGCAGCATCACGTTCGCCAAGAACCTGCTTTCCGACCTGCTGACCTACCCCGAACTGACCGACGAGATGACCGTCGTGCTGCACGACATCGACGTCGATCGGCTGAACACCGCGGAACGGATGACCCGTTGGATGATCGAATCGCTCGGCGTCGGGGCCCGGGTCGAGGCGCACCTGGGCCGCCGCCGGGCGCTGGCCGGCGCCGACTACGTGATCAAAACACCGGCACGCAGCGGGTGGCCTTCCACGGCAGCCTGCCGGAGAGCTGGGTGCCCAACCTGACCGTCGTCCAGCAGTAGGCCCCGAACGGGCATCCCGGCCGCCGTCCATGGCCGGGATGCCCTCGACGACACGACAACGCCTGCCCGGCCCCGGAACCTCGGGGCCGGGCAGGCGTTGTCGTGTCACGGCCGACCCGCTCGTGGCCGGCGCGGGTGGGGGCGTCCCGTCCGGCGGGACGGAACGCGGCACCGGCCGGGCCGGCCCGGGCCGACGGTTGGTCCTCAGACCGCGGCCGACAGCGCCTCGAACTGCTCGTCGGACAAATCGATCCCGGCCGCCTCGATGTTCTCCTCCAGGTGCGCGACGCTGGAGGTGCCCGGGATCGGCAACATCACCGGGGAGCGGTGCAGCAGCCAGGCCAGTGCCAACTGCGACGGCGCCGCGCCGTGTTCCTTGGCGGCCTGGTCCAACGGTCCGCCCGGGCGGGCGAGTTCGCCGGTGGCCATCGGGAACCACGGGATGAACGCGATGTTCTCCCGCGCCGCGTAGTCGAGCACGGCCTCGGCCTTGCGCTCGGCCAGGTTGTACAGGTTCTGCACGGAGACGATCTCGACGATCTCCCGGGCCTCGCGCAGTTGCTCGACGGTGACCTCGGACAGGCCGATGTGTCGGATCTTGCCCTCCTCGCGCAGCCGGCCGAGTTCGCCGAGCTGGTCCGCGAGCGGGACCTGCGGGTCGATCCGGTGCAGCTGGTAGAGGTCGATCCGGTCCAGGCCGAGGTGCCGCAGGCTCAGTTCGGTCTGCTGGCGCAGATACTCGGGCCGGCCGAGCACGCGCCACTCGCCCGGCCCGGTGCGGGCGAAGCCGCCCTTGGTGGCGATCACCACGTCCTCGGCGTACGGGTGCAGGGCCTCGCGGATGAGCTGTTCGCTGACGAACGGGCCGTACGAGTCGGCGGTGTCGATCAGGTTCACCCCGAGTTCGACGGCGCGGCGCAATACCCGGATCGCCTCCCGGCGGTCCTTGGGCTCGCCCCAGACACCGGCCCCGGTGAGCTGCATCGCGCCGAACCCGAGTCGGCGCACCGGCAGGTCGCCGCCGATCGGAAAGACACCGGACGCGTGGGCGGGGCCGGACGCGGACGAGACGGTCATGTGTGCTCCGTAGGGGTCGGGCGGCCCGGGCGGGCCGGACGGTTCGGACGAGGTCGTGGCCATTGTGCACCGGTGGGGCGGGTGCGGTCGCTGGGCGTCACCGACTCGCATGTCACGGCTACGGGCCGGAATGTCCATCCGCACGGTGACCAAGTTCGCGTGTCTATTTGTACACAACGACGCGTTCGCGGCACCGCTACCCTCCCTACTGTTTGCCACTCGTCGAGGCACTCGATCCACGGATGGAGCTGTTCATGGTCTGGCTCATACAGGACTACCGCGAGGAGGACCTCGCAGCGGTGGTGCACCTCATCGACACCACGACCGGCCTCGGCCAGGAGTCGGTCTTCTCGCTGTCGGAGTGCATCAACGCGCTGACCTCGCGGCAGCCCGCGATGGTGGCGCGCCGGGACGGCGCGGTGGTCGGGGCGGCGCTGGCCACGGTGTCCGAGGGGCGGGCCTGGGTGATGCGGATCGCCATCTCGCCCGCCGCGCGCGGTCTGGGCCTGACCAGCACGCTGTTGCTCGCGCTGGAGCGCAGGCTGGTCGAGGAGCGGGTGCGGCGGATCGCCTACGTGCTGCCCGAGGAGGACTCGCGGGAGCAGGGCCTGCGCAACGCGGGCTACGAACGGCGCCCGGCGGTCGCCTACTTCGAGAAGGTGGAGCCGGTCGACGACCACGCGGCGGAGACCCTGGACCGGCTCGGCGGGCGGATGTTGCCGGGCGACCTGTGGTCGAAGGTGGCCGGCATGGAGGTGGAGAAGAACCTGATCGAGCGGCGGGTGGTGCTGCCGTTGGCCGACCCCGAGCGCGCGCTTCGGCACGGGGTGGAACCGCCCAGCGCGATCGCGTTGTTCGGCCCGCCCGGAACCGGCAAGACCACCTTCGCCCGGGCCATCGCCTCGCGCCTGGGCTGGCCGTTCGTGGAGTTGTTGCCCTCGCGACTGGCCGACGGCGGCAACCTGGCGGCGGCACTGCGCGAGGCGTTCGGGCGGCTGGCCCGGCTGGAGCGCATCGTGGTGTTCATCGACGAGGTCGAGGAGATCGCGCCGGTACGGCACGCCCGGGCCGGCGCCGTGCACGCGGTGACCAACGAACTGCTCAAGCTGATCCCGGCGTTCCGCGAACACGGCGACCGGCTGCTGGTCTGCGCGACCAACTCGGTGCGCTCGCTGGACCCGGCGTTCCTGCGGCCCGGCCGGTTCGACTACATCATCCCGGTGGGCACGCCGGACGCGGACGCGCGCCGGGCGATGTGGACCCGGTACGCGTCCGCCCGTCCGGACGTGGACCTGGACGCGTTGGTGGCGGCGAGCGAGTTGCTCACGCCCGCCGACATCGGCCACGCGGCGCGGATCGCCGCCCAGGCCTCCTTCGAACGCGACCTGTTCGACGAGGCCGCCGGCGGCGACGGTCCGGGCGCGGGCACCGACGACTACCTGGACGCCCTCGCCCAGTCCCGCCCCACGGTGACCGCGAGCATGGTCGAGCTCTTCGAGGAGGACATCACCACCCACGCCCGGGTGTGACGGCTTCGGGGGGGGGGGGGGGGGGGGGCGGCGGGGGGGGGGGGGAGGAGGGGGGGGGGAGGGGGAGGGGGA